>JANOZA010000295.1:0-17321 GCA_031429155.1 Verrucomicrobiota bacterium
AACAAATCGCCCTCGGTGGCGGCAGCATCCTCTACGACGCCGCCACCGGCCAGCCCGCCAGCGCCGCAGTGACGGATTCCATGCAGCGATTCCGCAAAGAAGTCGGCGGCCCTCCCATCTCCCTCGCATGGAGTCCTGACCAAACGCGCCTCGCCATCGGCTTCTCCGATGCGGGCCACGTCCTCCTGCTCGACACCCGCGATGGCACCTGGCGCGCCCTGCGCCCCATCCACAGCGGCTGGGTGCGCGCCCTCGCCTTCAGCCCGGACGGCACGCGCCTCGCCACCGCCGGACGCGACGCCACCGTGAAAGTCCTCGCTGCCGAAAACCTCGCCACCCTCCTCGAACTCCGCGATCACCGCAGCGACGTCCGCACCGTCGCCTGGAGCGCCGATGGACGCACCCTCGCCAGCGCCGACCGCGAAGGCCGAATCCTCAAGCACCGCCTGCCGCAGACAATCCCATAAGCCAGCTTCCGAAAAGTTAGACGACGGCGTTTTTATCCTCGCAGCCGGCGGCACCCCATGCGACAGGGGCGGGCTCCTCAGCATTTTCTCTTATGTCCCTCATAGACCGCCTCTTTTCTGTCGGCTCCGTTCGCAAAGCCATTTGGCGCATGTGGTATCCCTTTCTCACGAAACGGCTGCGGAGTGAGGAGGTGCTGTTTCTCAACTATGCTTTCGAGACGAACCCGCCTGCGGCGCTGCCGCTCTCGGCGGAGGACGAGCCGAACCGCGCCTGTATCCAGCTTTATAATCATGTCGCGTCGCAGGTGGACTTGCAGGGCAAGGAAGTGCTGGAGGTGAGCTGCGGGCACGGCGGTGGCGCATCGTGGATCACCCGCACCATGCGGCCCGCGAAATACACGGGCCTGGATCTCAATCCTGCGGGCATCAAATTCTGCCAGCAGCGCCATCAGATCCCCGGCCTCAGCTTCCTCCAGGGTGACGCGCAAAAGTTGCCGCTCGCTGACAACTCGCTCGACGCGGTCATCAACGTCGAAGCCTCGCACTGCTACCCCGACTTCCCCGCCTTTCTCCGCGAAGTGGCGCGCGTTCTGCGTCCGGGCGGGCACTTTCTCTACGCCGATTTTCGTTTCAGCGATCTCTTCACCGCCTGGGAGTCCGCCATCGCAGCCGCTCCGCTGACGATCGTGCAGACGCGCGTCATCAACGCCGAAGTCCTGCGCGGCATGGACTGCAATGCAGATCGCAGCCTTGCACTCGTCCAGCGGCGCCTGCCAAAATTTCTCCACAGCCTCGGACGTGACTTCGCCGGTGTCCCTGGCTCGCGAATCTATGTTGCCCTGCAGAAGGGTGAGCTTTCCTACCGGTCCTTCTGCTTCAGGAAGTAGGGCGTGCCAGTGAAGTGTTCAGTGGTGGTGAGTTAGTCACCTGTGGATCCGAACCGGCTGAACTGGTGCCGTCGTGCTCCCATTTGCCGCTTGGGTCAGTGGCTGGGGAAAAAATTCCAGAAAAGATTTGCCCTATCCAGGAGAATCCCCTATTCCATTATGGTAATTATAAAGCTCGCGATGCTTCAACCTCGTTCGGCCCAACTCACAAGCCTGCTCAACCCATGAAACCGATCTTCCTCAACCGTGTGCGTTTTACCGCAGCCCTGACCCTGGCGCTGTGCCCGTTTTTCCACCCGCAGCATGCCAACGGTCACGAGGGTGAGTCTCACCTGGGTGTAGATCGAAACGGGAATGAAATGAGCGACATCTTCGAGGCGCTCTATCCGGGAGCGGGCAATGCCTCGGCGGATTCCGATGCCGACGGGATGAACAACGGGCAAGAGGCCGCAGCGGGGACGAGCCCATTCAGTGCGGGCGAAGTCCTGCGTATTTTGTCGGTCACCAGTTCAGGAAGTTCTATCACGGCTTCGTGGCCATCGGTGGCGGGAAAAATCTATCAATTGCAAGCCGCGCAATCCACCGCCGGCCCGTGGGTCATCGAGGAGACGGCGGTGTCCGGCACGGGGGCGGGCCTCTCTGTAAGCAGTCCGCGGGGTAAGGAAAAAAAGTTTCTCCGCGTGCAGGTGTCCGATGTGGATACTGATGCCGACGGAGTGACGGACTGGGAGGAACTGAAGACGGGCACAGACCGCTATCTTTTTGACACCGACGGCGACGGACGTTCCGACCGCGGCTATGTGGAATCGCGGCTGGGGGCGGTGAGCACAGTGAATGTGTATCCCGCCGCCACTTGGGCGAGTGAAACAGGCCCCCGCACCGCGCAGTTTCGGATCACACGGCACGGCGGATTCCTGCCACTGACCATTCCTTACGCGACTGGAGGAACTGCGGTGCGCGGCACGGACTACACGCTCTCTGCGGCCAGCGTTCAATTTGCCGCCGGAGCTACAGAGGCGTTCATTACGGTGACGCCACTGACGGACGCCGAAAGCGAAGCGGCGGAAACCGTGACCCTCGGACTACAACCTGGAACCGGTTGGCAGGTCGGCAGCGCAAACGCGGCGACCATTACCATCGCCGGTCAGGGCCTCACGGGCCAGTACTACAATTCCTCCAGCTCCGACTATGCCAACGTGGCGAATTTCGATCCGGCGCAGTTGGCGCTGACGCGGCGTGATCCGGCAGTGGATTTCAACTGGAGTAAGCCCGACGGCACTCCGCCTGGCACCGGCACCGGGACGCCGGACCCTGCCATCATTGATGACGACCTATGGACCGCGAAGTGGACGGGGATACTTTATCCGAAGACGAGCGGAGTGTATCAGATCTATGCCATCGCCGACCGCGGCGTGGTGGTGTGGGTAAGCACTACTCCTATCACCACAGTGGCGGGCAGCACCACGGGGGCCCGCATCAATCAATGGATCTACTCGGACGCCGTCACCAATGCGGCGACCAAACACACCGCCAGCATGTTGCCCGGCAGCGCCGCCGTGGTGGCGGGGCAGCCGCTCTACTTCCGGGTGGACTATCGCGACTCTGCGGGCCTGCTGAGCAACGCCCACGTGCAGATTCGCTGGTCCGCTCCTGGCGTGCCGGAGGAAGTCATTCCCGCCAGCGCTTTTAGCGTCGAGGGATTCCCCGGCGGCCCACCGGTCATCACGTCGCCACCGAACACTGGCGGCATCTCCGGAGCACCGTTCTCCTTCCAACTAACTGCCAGCAACGGGGCGACCGGCTGGAGCGTCAGCGGACTGCCCGCCGGGCTCGCGGTGGATGCGTCGGGTCTCATCTCGGGAACACTCAATGCTCCGCAGGGTTACTACCCGCTCACCGTGACGGCGCTGAATGCCGCGGGCACGGATTCCGAACTGGTGGTGCTCTATGTCACCACGACAGGCGGCTCGGCGACGCGCGAGTTGTGGAATGGAGTGACTGGCAACGGACTGACCGCCGTTCCTTTCCACACGGCACCGTCGTCCAGCAGCACTGTCACCACTCTGGAGTCGCCCGACAACGGCGGGGACAACTTTGGCGAGCGACTTCGCGGCTATATCACCGCGCCCTCCTCAGGTCTCTACACTTTCTTCCTCACCAGTGATGAAAACGCTGAGCTTTGGGTCAGCGCCAGCGACGAACCCGCACGCCGTCTCAAGCGCGCGTGGGTCAGCGGCGCGATCACCGACGGCGTATGGGACGCGCAGCCGGCACAGAAATCCCTCTCCATGCGCCTCAGCGCCGGCCAGCGTTATTACTTTGAGGCTCTCCGCCGCGAATCCTCCGGCAGTGACCACCTCGCCGTCGCCTGGCTGAAACCCGGGCAGACAGATCCGGCGCTAAAAGAAGTCATCCCCTCCTGGGCTCTCACCGTCTGGAGCCCGCCAGCCACTGTCGCCGGCAGCGGCACTCTCTACGCCGCCGCCCTAACGCCGCAGGCCGGCGCGAACTCGCTGGGCAGCGGTTCCGCACTGCTCCTCGTCAATGAAGCCCGCACCGCGGCCAGCCTTTCCTACACCTACAGCAACCTCACTGGCCCGGTGAATTCCGGAGCACACATCCACGACTCCCGCACCATCTCCGGCCAGGCCGGGCGAATCATTTATGACGTGGATGATTTCGACCCCGATGCTGCGGGGAACTACCCGTGGGTCTTCACTGCATCCACCAGCCACACAGTCGCCGATCTTCTCACTGCCATCGCTGGCGGCACCGCCTATCTGAATCTCCACACCACGGCTTATCCTTCCGGCGAGGTGAAAGGATTCTTTTATCCCGTGAGCGGCAGCCAGTTCTTCACACCTCCCGCTGCCGCGGTCGCTGCTGAACTGACCATTCCAACTGACGCCACAGCCGCGAAACGCGAGATCGTGCGCTTTCTCCAGCAGGCGACGTTTGGTGCGCGCCATGATACTGACGGCGTCGCCCCCTGGGACGCCGACAGTATCGAGGCCGTGCAGGCTCGCGGATACGCCGGATGGATAGACGACCAGCTTTCACTGACGCCTGGTGTGAATCCTGAAACGCCCGCACCCCAACTGGTGCCGCAGCCGGACATCGAAGCCGTGCCCACCAATTCCCGGCCCTCACCCAACGCCCCAGTGACAGTCCAATATGGCTCCGGCCCCATGAGCGCGTGGATGACTGAATACTACCAGCGGTACCCGCTGAGTTCTGTGGATGGCTCGGACACTCAGGACACCGACGAACTCTGGCGCGCATGGTGGTCCACTTCCGTCAAAGCCCCGGACCAGCTCCGCCACCGCATGGCCTTCGCACTCAGCCAGATCCTCGTGCTCTCGGAGCAGGGAGAACTGGAAGGCGATGCCCGCGCCGTCGGTCACTACTACGACCTGCTTTGCTACCACAGCTTCGGCAATTTCCGCACGCTGCTGGAGCGCATCACTCTCAACCCCGGCATGGGGGACTACCTCGACATGCTGGGCAACAAAAAGCCCAACCCCGCGACCGGCTACATCCCCAACGAAAACTTCGCCCGCGAAATCCTCCAGCTCTTCTCCGTGGGCCTCATGCGCCTGCATCCGGACGGCAGCGCAGTTCTCAGCAGCGCGGGCCTGCCCGTGACGACCTACGAACAGGACAACGTCGTCGGCTTCGCTCACACCTTTACCGGATGGAACTACCCCGGCTCTTCCAGCAACATGATCGCCGCCATGACGCCCAAAGCCACCGACCATGCGACTGGCGAAAAGCTCCTGCTCGAAAACGCCGTCCTCCCTGCCCTGACGCCAGCTACCACCGACTCCTGCAACGCTGAACTCACCGCCGCGCTCGACCTCATTTTCCACCATCCCAACACCGGTCCCTTCATCTGCCGCCAGCTCATCCAGCGCCTCGTCACAGCCAACCCCAGCCCTGGCTACATCTACCGTGTCACCTCCGCGTTTGAAAACGACGGCACCGGAACCCGCGGCAATCTCGCCACCGTAGCCCGCGCCATCCTGCTTGATCCCGAGGCGAGGAATCAACTGCCCCGCGCGCAGACGGGTTTCGGTCACCTCAAAGAACCCGTCGTCCGCGCCACTCAAATCCTCCGCGCCTTCAACGCCTTCAGTTATGCCGAACGCAACTTCGGCAGCACCACCGACCTCGGCCTCGCCCTCTGCGCGACTCAGGCGAACATTGATATCACCCTGCCGCTGCTCACCACGGACTTCACCATCAGCAGTGTTGTCACCCCATACGCCGTCGTGGACGGCTTTGTCCTCAGCCCCGGCAGCGCGGTCCTCGTAAAGAGTCAGACCAATCCCGCGGAGAACGGTCTCTACACGTTCACCAGCGTCACCAGCCCGCTAACCCGCGCTGCCAACGCCGACTCCGGCACGGAGGTAAACCAGGCATGGGTCCACGTCATTGCCGGCACCAATGCCGACAAATATTTCCGCCAAACCGCTGTCGTCACCACCATGGACACAGACCCGCAGACATGGACCGAACAAACCGCCGGTAACATCCGCCGCCAGCTCTGGGGCATGGGCACCACCGGCAGCCTCAACCAGTCGCCGCTCAGGTCTCCCACGGTCTTTAACTTCTTCGAGCCCGGCTACGTCTATCTCGGCTACACCGGCGAGAATGGCCTCTACGCGCCTGAGTTCCAGATCACCACTGAGACTACAGTCATCAACACCGGCACCTGGTTCTACGACCTCACGCGCCACAACTCCTCGAACGCCACCACCACCGCCGAACCGTTCAGCACCGGCCAGGGCTACGACCACGGCGGCACCATCAAACGCGACATCAAACTCGACCTCACTTACGAACGCAGCATCGCCGCCGACTCCGGGGTGCTCGTGGACCGCATCGCCAGCCTCGTCATGCCCGGCATGTTGGATCCCCGGCTGCGCACGCTCGTCGTCAACTACCTCGAAACCCTTCCCGAACTCACCGACGGCGACAAAATGAAACGCATCGGCGAGGCCTTCTATCTCCTCACTCTCTCCCCGGAATTCGCCTGGCAGAAATAACCGTTCACCGACCCACTCCCATGACCTCCCGCGACATCATAGACCGCCGCAACTTCCTCCGCCGCGCCACCGGACTCGCCCTCGGCACCAGCGCCGCCAGCGCCATCCTGGATCTCCGGCTCATGAATACCGCCCTCGCCCAGGCCGGCGCCAGTTACCCCGACTACAAAGCCCTCGTCTGCGTTTTCCTCAGCGGCGGAAACGACGGCAACAACATGGTTATCCCATTCGACACTGATCGCTACGCCAGCTACGCAGGGATCCGCGGCAACAGCCTCGCGCTCTTCCGAGACCAGGCCGCCACCTCCGCCGGCACCAATGGTAACACCTACTACGGCCGTGCGCTCAGCACAGCTAACACCGGCGGCGAGGAAGCGGCCGTCCACTCCTCCATGCCGGAGATGCAGGCGCTTTTTGATTCCGGTAAACTCGCCTTTATTCGCAATGTCGGCGTTCTCAGCGAACCCCTCACGCGTGGCGAATACCGCGCCGGCAGCAAGAAGCGCCCCCCTCAGCTTTTCTCGCACAACGATCAGGTCACTCAGTGGCAAACTTCCCTGCCGGACGTCATCAGCCGCACCGGTTGGGGCGGACGCCTCATGGATCGCATCCGGCTGGATTTCGCCGAGCAGAACATCTCCCCCGGTCAGGTTTCAATGTCCGTCTCCATCGCCGGCACCAACACCTGGGAAGTCGGCGAAATCGTCAATCAGTTCAAAGTCTCGACCAGCGGGGCCTCTACTTTCAGCGCCTATAGCGGCACCGCCAACGCCGCCCGCAAGACTCTCATTGATCAAATCCTCCGCGCCCCCGGCTTCGGCGGTGACGCCGCGCTGAATGCGAATCGCACCAACCTCGGCCTCCTCGACTACCGCAACGTCAACGAACGCTCCCTGCTCAATGGCGCTGCCCTCAGCACCGGTCTCGCGAGCATCCCCACGGCCACCAACACCGCCATCACCAACGCCTTTGCCCAGACCAACAACAGCGGCCTCGGCCAGCAGTTGAAGATGATCGCCCGCATCATTGCCGCCCGGAACAGCATCGGCATGAAGCGCCAAATCTTCTTCTGCTCCATCGGCGGCTTCGATACCCACGGCCTCCAGCCGCAGGCACACGCAAATCTCATGGCCGAAGTCAGCCGCGGCATGAAAGCCCTCTACGACGCGACTGCGGCTCTCGGTGTCGCCGATAAAGTCACCTCCTTCACCGCCGCCGACTTCGGGCGCACGTTTAAGAGCAACGGCCTCGGCACTGACCACGCATGGGGCAACAACCACATCGTCGCCGGCGGCGCGGTGAAAGGCGGCAAACTTTACGGCACCTTCCCCACCTTCCAACTCGGCGGTCCCAGCGACACCGATAACTCCAACCCCACCGGCCGCTGGATTCCCACCACCAGCGTGGACGAATACTCTGCCTCGCTCGCCCGATGGTTCGACGTTCCCGAATCCGCCATAGATGTCATCTTCCCTAACTTGAACCGGTTCGCCACCCGCGGCCTGCCGTTCATGGTATAAACTGCGACCGCGCTCAGCAGCAATGCGCCGTCCCATGACGCTCGCGTCCATCGTGGCAGGCGGGACAGACGCCAAAGAATTCCAGCTCGTGATAGACGTGGCGGTAGCCGGACGCGTTCTCCAGCTTCCGCTCGAGATCCCGCACCGGACAGTCCATGTCCACCTCAGCGATGCTCCCGCAGACGGTGCATACGAGGTAATCATGGTGATGCCCCGGGCGGATGAGAATGAAATACATCGCGCGCTCGTGCAGTCCGATCTGCCGCACCATGCCGTGCTCCTCCAGTTTCATCAGCAGGCGATACACCGTTGCCGGGTTACACTGTTCCCGGAGTGCCGGCGTGGAAGTAAGATCCGCGATGGTCACCGGCTTGTCGCGGGCCACCATAGCCCGGATCAGAAGGTCCAGAGCACGGGTCCGGCGCAAACCCCGGGCGCGAAGGCGCTCCGCGCAGCCATCGGCCAGAGCATCAATCTCGGTTTGGTTCATTGCAGGAGGAATGACCGAAAACGGGCGCGTGAAAAGCAAAAAGAAGATTGCGCCACTCACAGGCGGGCGGAACAATCCGATACTCACCACCACCGCCATGAAACTCACCGTTCTACTCACCTGCCTCGCTCTCACTCCGCTCCTTCGTGCTGCGGACGACGATAAGAAAGACGGCGCTCCCGCTAAAGAGGAAAGCGCCACCAACGAACTCCCCCGCGTCTCCGCCGGGGACATCGAAGGCGTCAAAAAGCTCATCGGCAAAAAGGCCGTCGTCTTTGGAAAGGTCATCAGCGCGAATGAATCAGCGAAGGCCGGCATCTCATTCCTCGACCTCGATGGCGGCAAATTTACGGTCGTCTGCTTCAAGGACAACTACGCCAAATTCCCGGAAGGCCAAAGCCCGGACAAGATATACAAGGGCAAGGACATCGAGATCACCGGCGAGATTTTTGAATATCGCGCCAAAGGTAAAGGCGACCCCAAGCCGGAGATCAAACTGACGGAGCCATCTCAAATCAAGATCATCGAAAAAGAGGCCGGCAAAAAAGCAGGCGACAAGAAGTCTGAAAAACCGGAAACCAAACCCGACGAGAAGAAAGAGGACACGAAGCGCGTGGAGCCTAAGAAGTTCTTCAAGTAAGCGTCTATGCCTGCCCGCCCCGGACACCGTTCCATCCTGCTGGACGCAGCCGCCGGGGTGTTGCTCGTTTCACTGTTTTGCACCGCCGTCTGGTGGATGCTTTTCCACATAGACCGGGGTCTAAACTGGGGGCGCGTCTGGGAGAATCGCGAGCTTCTGACCGATGGCTGGCTTCTAACCCTCGCTGTGTCCGCCGGCGCCATGCCTGGCTCGTGTCTCGTCGCCGCCCTGCTCATTGCCGGCAGCCGTTCCCGTCTCGCCTCGCTGCGCTGGGCTACCCGCAGTTTCGTCGAAGTCATCCGCGGCATGCCGCTGCTCTCGCTTATTCTCATCGGTTACTTTGTGTTTTTTGCCGAGGACAGCGTGCGGGCTTTTCTGGACGGAATCGGCCTCGGCGGCAGGCTGTTTTCCGGCATTGCCCTGCTCTCTGTTTTCACGGCCGCCTACCTCAGTGAAATCCTCCGCGGTGGACTCGACAGCATTCCCCAGGGCCAGATAGACAGCGCCCGCGCTGTAGGCTTCAACCGTCCGCAGATTCTGCGCTACGTCATCCTACCCCAGGCCTTGCGCCGGGTACTGCCGGCACTCGCCGGACAGTTTGTGGACCTGGTGAAAAGCTCCTCGCTGCTGAGCGTCATCGGCATTCAGGAATTCACGAACAGCGCGAAAGCCTACAACTCCAAAACCTACGGCGGCATCGAAGCCTTCCTCATGCTCGCGGCCGGCTATCTTCTCATCACACTGCCGATCGCGTGGTTCGCCCACTGGATGGAGAAGCGGTTCCGGTACCAAATGTAGTCATGGAAATCCACGCCGCCGGCCTCACCAAAAACTACGGCACGCTCGCCGCTCTCGACGCGCTGGATCTGCATGTCGCGAATGCCCGGGTCCTCGCGCTCATCGGTCCCAGCGGCGGCGGCAAGAGCACGCTGCTGCGCGTCATCGGCGGGCTGGAGGAGGCGGACAGCGGCACTTTCACCGTCAACGGTGTGCAGCCCGGTGACAAAGCCGCCGCACTCGCATGGCGCCGGCGGAACGGCTTTCTTTTCCAGCAATTCAACCTCTTCCCGCATCTCACCGCACACCGCAACGTGACGCTTCCTTTGGAGAAAGTGCATGGGCATTCCCCCGCCGAAGCCGCCCGCATCGCCGATGAATGCCTCGACCGCTTCGGCCTCGCCGGTCATTCGCACAAACTTCCTGCGCAACTATCCGGTGGTCAGCAACAGCGCGTCGGCCTCGCCCGCGCCATCGCGGCCAAACCGGAAATCCTCATCCTCGACGAACCCACCTCCGCACTGGATCCAGAGATGACCGCGGAGGTTCTCGAACTCATCGGCGAACTCGCCGCCGCCGGACAACACATCATCCTCAGCACTCACGAGATGGGATTCGCCCGTGCCGTCGCCGATCACGTCGCCCTCATCGCCGCAGGAAAAGTCACCGAGCACGGCCCCGCCGCATCGCTCCTCGACAGCCCCCGCGAAGAACTCACCCGCCGCTTCCTCTCCAAGGTGATGAAGTTCGGTGTCCCGGGCCCCGCCGTTTCCTGACTAGAACAACTCCGTCTGACTCTCCGCACGCGGCGGGGGCTCGACGCCGATTTTCTTATATGCGGCGGCCAGCGCAACACGCCCGCGGGGAGTGCGCTTTAGGAAGCCTTTCATGATGAGGTAAGGCTCATTCACTTCCTCCAGCGTGGTGGCGTCCTCGCCGACGGCGACGGCGACGGTGTTGAGCCCAACGGGGCCGCCGTCGAATTTGTGGATGATGGCTTCGAGGATGCGCTTGTCCATTTCGTCGAGGCCGTCGGCGTCTATTTCAATGAGCGCGAGCGCGGCATCGGCAACATCACGGGTAATGACATTGCCCGCGCGGACCTGAGCGAAGTCACGCACGTAGCGCAGGAGCATGTTGGCCACGCGGGGAGTGCCGCGGGCGCGGCTGGCGATTTCCTCAGCGCCGGGGCGCTCGATCTGCATTTCGAGAAGTGCGGCGGAGCGCTCAATGATGTGTGTGAGATCCGGCAGCGAGTAATAGTCGAGCCGGTTGATCATGCCGAACCGGCTGCGCAAAGGAGCGGTCAACATGCCGCTGCGGGTGGTGGCGCCGACGAGCGTGAAGCGCGGGAGGGGCAACTGAATGCTCCGGGCGCTGGGCCCCTGATCAATAATGATGTCCAGCTTATAGTCCTCCATCGCGGGATAGAGATACTCCTCAAGCTTCGGATGCAGTCGGTGAATTTCGTCAATGAAAAGGACATCACCGCGCTCCAGCTTGGTGAGGATGGCGGCGAGGTCGCCGGCCTTCTCGATCTGCGGGCCGTTACAGGTGTGAATGTTGCTGCCGACCGTGGCGGCGATGATGTGCGCGAGGCTGGTCTTTCCCAGGCCTGGCGGGCCGCAGAGCAACACGTGATCCAGCACGTCGCCGCGCTGTTTGGCGGCTTCGACGCGCATGGTGATGAGTTCCACCACCTTCGCCTGGCCGGTGAAGTCACTGAAAGCAGGCGGACGCAGCGAGACATCGAACACCGTTTTCGGCGCGCTGCTTACTTCGTCGTAGAATTGATTAGCCCGGTCAGACACTGGCGGCATGGTGGAGGCGCAGGCTGAGATTTCCAGGTGGAATCCAGGACCGTGCGGTCATTTCGGTTTACCCAGCTTGTCCAGCTTCTCCTTCACCCAGGCAAACATCTTCTCGTCGGACGGATCCTCGACAGGCGAAGATTCCCATTCCGTGAGGGCTTTGTTGAGAGCGGCCACGGCATCGTCGCGGTGACCGGCTTTTTCGTGCAGGCCGGCAGTGCCGGTCCATGCGCGGGCGGAAGTGCGGCGGGCCTCGCGGCGCTCCCCTTCTGCGAGAGTGTTCTCAGCGAGCAACTCGCCGCTGAGCGTGATGGCTTCCGTGAGGCGCTTGAGGGAATTGGCCGGGTCTCCTTTCTGCTGGAGCAGTTCACCGTTGAGTGCGAGGGAGAAGGCCAGGAGGAGGCGGATCGGGTTATTGAGCGGAGTGGAATCGTTGAGGCTGCGGAGAAACTCCACGCTGGTGTTTTGATACTCGAGCGCCAGCGCAGCACCCTCCGGGCCGGGCGGGTTGTTGCGGATGAGTTGCGCGGCTTCGTTATAAACGGAGGCCAGCTCGAACTTCCACGCAGAGCTCTCAGAATCCTCCTGCATGAGCTCGGTGTAGAATTTGACGCTCCACGTGTAGGCCACGCTGGCATCCCGCGCTTGCCCGGTGCGCGCGAGCAGCCGGCCCATTTCAAAGTAGCAGCGGGCCATACGCGTGCGGCAGGGAATGGACGTCTCATCCTTGGCGTCGTAGGTGAGGAGGAGCTTCAGCCCATCGGAGTAGCGCGCAATGGCGGCCTCCAACTGGTGCGTGAGTGCCTCCTTTGCGGCGGGATCTTTCGGCTTCTGGGTGGCAGCCAGTTGAGCGTCCAGCCGACCAAGTTCGAACTGCGCGTCGGCGAGCAGGAAGTAATCCTCCGGGCGGAACCCGGGGTCTTCCGACTTGCCGGTGAGACTCTCAATTTTCATCAGCACGCTCCGCGCCTGGTCCGCCTGACCGCGACTGCCAAGGCCCCGGCCTTCGAGCAGGAGATTGTGGGCCAACATGCGGGCGGTATCCGTGTCCCCACTGTTGGAGGTGAGCCATTTTTCGAGGGAATCGGAGGCTTTGCGAAGATGCGGCATCGCGTCCTCGGTGCGGTGCCGGTCACTGAATATTCTCCCGACGAGCGACTCCGCACGACCGGTCAGGCGAATGAGTTCGACGGGAAAATCACCCGCAGCGGCGATGGCAGCGGCTTCCAGATCACGGAGCAGTTTCTCCAGAACCGGCAGGGCGCTGTCCTCTTCACCGAGCGCGGACTTGAGGCGGGCGAACTGCCAGCGGGCCTCCATGCCGGCGGCGTCGGAGGGGGCGCTTTCGAGCGCTCCGGCGCAATGATCGGCCACGGCGCGCACGGCGGTGCGCCAGGCTGGAATTTCATCATCCTCCACCGGTTGAGATGCGAGGACTTTGCCGATGAGTTCCACGCTGCTGTGGAGTGCGGCGGCCGCCTGCTCGGCGCGCGCGGCGGCGGCTTCACTGCGCGCATTGGCGGCATCGCTCTCAGCTTTAGGAAGGCGGGCGGAAAGGGCTTCATTCGCGCTGCGGGCGGCCTCCGCCTCACTGCGCGCGGTGATGCGACCAGCACGCTCTTTCAAAGCCCAGCCCACCGCGCCCGCCACGCCCAGCAACGCCAAAACCGCAGTGCCGGGGCCGAGGAGCCTTCCGAAAAGCGAACGGACATCCCCGCCTCCTCCCTTCAGAGCCAGGCTCAGGCGCGGCATGGGAACGGAGAACCGGCGACGGCGGGGCGCAGACGCATTTTCCACAAAGGCATCCGCGCTGTCCACCTTGCCATCGCCATTCGCGTCTGCCGGCATCTCCACGGCGATGCCCTCAGCCGGCGCAGTCTCTAACACAGGGGGCAACGCGCAAAGTTTCAGCGACTCCAGCGCTGCCTGCATGTCAGGAAACCGCGCCCCGGGGTCCATTTGCAAACACTGCTCCACGACCTTCCGCCGCGCTGTCTCCGCTTCCGACTCAGCCTCTGCCGGCCAGTCCGCAGCGGTTTCCTTTTCCAGCCAGTCGGCAAACGGCAAGGGCTGCAAATTCAAATCCTCAGCGTGACTCGCAGCAATGGCGTCGAAAACCTTTTGCCCGCGCGGCCACGTGCCCGTGAGCAGTCGCCACGCGATGACCCCGAATGCATATACATCGCGACCGCGGGCGCGGCCTTCTTGCAGGAGTTTCGTCGCCTCACGCCAGTTCTCCGGCGCGATGAATGCGATCTGAGAATGCAAATGCGACACGGGGGCATCGGTGAGCCAGCCCTGGCCGACATCGCTCACCAGCACCGCCTGCTGGCCTCCTGGTCCACCGCAGGCGAAAATATTTCCGCTGCTCAGTCCCGTGTGAACGATGCCTTCGCCATGCAGCCAGGCGAGCGTGCCCGCCAATTGATCGAGCAGCGTCCATGCCTCGCGCACCGGAAGCCGCCCGGACAACTGCTCCAGCGTCAGGGTACCTTCGGGAAGAAACGCCATGCTGAGATGCGGCGGATCATTCGTCAGGTCGTAGCTGAAAATCTTCACGAGGTCGGCGCGCTCGGTCTCCCGCCGCAGCCGCTCCAGACACCAGCTCAGGTATTGAGGATGCCAGGTGCCGGGCGTCAGCACCTTTACGGCACACCCGAAATCACGGCCCCAAACCGCCTTCCAAACGGTGCCAAAGGCACCGCTTCCGCGACTGGACTCGAAAGTGTAGCCCGAAATAGCTGGGGTGGTCATCAAATTGCTGGTCGGTGGGAACGGGTTGATATTTAACCTCTCAGACGCCGTTCGGGCAACTGTTTTGATGGTCTATTTAGCAGATTGCGCCCCCTTTACGGCGGGGGTGAACCGGTTACGCTCCGCGCCCTTTCCGCCCAGACCTCTGGAAAGCCCCCTCTTTTTCCCATGATGACCGCCGCCCAAATCCGCCAGTCCTTCCTCGATTTCTTCAAGTCGAAGCAGCACACCATCGTGCCCTCCAGCAGCCTCATGCCGGACAGCCCGAACCTCCTCTTCACCAATGCCGGCATGAACCAGTTCGTGCCCATTTTCCTCGGCCAGATCGAGTGTCCCTACAAACCGGGCCGCGCCGCGGACACCCAGAAGTGCATCCGCGCCGGCGGCAAACACAACGACCTCGATGATGTCGGCCTCGACACCTATCACCATACGTTCTTCGAGATGCTCGGGAACTGGAGCTTCGGCGACTACTTCAAAAAGGAAGCCATCGCGTGGGCCTGGGAGCTGATCATGGAAGTCTGGAAGTTCCCCGCCGAGCGCGTCTATGCCACCATTTACCAGCCCGGCCCCGGCGATCCGTCCGAGCGCGACCAGGAAGCGTGGGACATCTGGGCGGAGAAGTTCCGCAGCATCGGGCTGGACCCCGACATTCACATCGTGAACGGGAACAAGAAGGACAACTTCTGGATGATGGGCGAGACCGGCCCCTGCGGCCCCTGCACGGAAATCCATGTGGACCTGCGGCCCGGCCCCGTGCGCACCACCGAGGAACAGCAGAAGGCCGGCGCGCTGCTTGTGAACGGCCCCACGCCCGCCGTCATCGAAATCTGGAACAACGTCTTCATTCAATACAACGCCAACCCTGACGGCTCGTTCGTCCCGCTGCCCGCGCAGCACGTGGACACCGGCATGGGCTTCGAACGCGTCGTCTCCATTATCCATGGCACGAAGAATTTCACCGACTTCGAGACCGCCAAAATCTCCAACTACGACACCGATGTCTTTCGCCCGCTATTCGATGAACTCGAAAAACTGAGCGGCAAAAAATACACCGCCACCCTGCCTGGTCAAAGCGCCGCAGGCGCACCGGGTAGCGCGGGCGTCCCGCCTGCGTCGGTCTGCGTCCCGCAGACCGAAATTGAAAAAACGGACGTCGCCTTCCGCGTCATCGCCGACCACATCCGCACCCTCAGCTTCTCCATCGCCGACGGCATCGTGCCCGGAAACAACGACCGGAACTACGTCCTCCGCCGCATCCTCCGCCGCGCCGTCCGCTACGGCCGCACCCTCGGCTTCACCCAGCCGTTCTTCTACAAACTCGTGGACACTCTCGCCGCTCACATGGGCGATGTCTTCCCGGAACTGAAGCAGCGGAAGGACTTCGTGAAGCAGACGCTCAAAACCGAGGAGGAGGCGTTTAACAGGACGCTGGATAAGGGGATCGCGCTGTTTGAGGCGGAAGCTGATCGGATTCAGGAAATCCCCAGCGGCGCAGCCGCGACGGGTAGGGCGGGCGTCCCGCCTGCCGATGCCGGCATCCTGCCGGCATCCTTAAAACAATCCGCCGAAGGCGCTCGCTACTCCCGCCGCGCGCTCCCGCATTTCGAAAAACCCTGGGCCATCTACGCCATCACCGTCACCACCAAAGACCATCGCGTCCTGACCCCCGCAGCACGCACCATCGTTCTCAACGCCATGCGGCATTTCCACGGCGAACGCTACGAGATGTTCTGCGCCTGCGTCATGCCGGATCATTTTCACATGCTGTTCCAGCCGTGGATCAAGGCACGCGATGAGAAGGACAACGCCATCTTCTGGTCGTTGTCAGACTTGATGCATTCCATCAAATCGTTTTCGGCCAAGGAGGTGAACAAGGTGGAAGGCACCGTAGGCGTCGTGTGGGAAAAGGAACGGCACGACCGGTATATGAGATCGGACAAGGATTTGGCGGAGAAGTTCCATTACATATTGGCGAACCCGCGGCGGGCAGGCCTGGTGCAGGAGGAGGAGCGTTACGAATGGAATTGGCGGCGTGATGACGATGAGGGGCCAGAGGCCCCGCGGGCGATTCGGCAGGATGCCGAATCGGGCAGGCCGGAGGCCCGCCCTACCCGGCGTGACCCGGGCATCATCTCCGGTGCTTTCGCGTTTCGGCTATATGATGAGCAGGGGTTTCCGAAGGATTTGACGGAGCTCATGGCCCGCGAGCGTGGCCTGACGGTGGACACGGAAGGCTTCGAGAAGCTGATGGAAGAGCAGCGTGAGCGCGCCCGCGCCGCGCAGAAGAAGACCGTAATCAAGCTCTCCGAGATCGAGACCAAGGAGCCCACGAACTTCCTCGGTTATGATGCCGCGGAGACCGAGGCGAAGGTGCTGGAAGTTGTCCACATGGACGGCAAGGCCGCCGTGGTGCTCGATGCCTCGCCGTTCTACGCCGAGATGGGCGGGCAGTTAGGCGATATGGGATCGCTGCTGTGCGGTGCGGAGATCATTCCGGTGCTCAACACGCAGAAGTCCGGCAACACCTGGCTGCATTACATTGACCCTGACACGCATCTCCAGCCCGGCGCGACGGTCACGGCGAAGGTGGACCCGGAGCGTCGCGCGGCCATTTCCCGGCACCACAGTGTGACGCACCTGCTGCACTGGGCGCTGCATGAAGTCGTGTCACCGGATGCGACGCAGAAGGGTTCCTACGTCGGGCCCGAGAAGCTGACCTTCGACTTCAACAGCGCGGCCCTGACACCGCAGCAGGTCGCCGACGTGGAGCGGCTGGTGAACGAGCGCATCCTCGAAAACGCGCCGGTTTCCTGGCAGGAAGTGAAGTATAATCACATCAAAGAGCGCGCCGACATCATGCAGGCGTTTGGCGAGAAATACGGCGACTGGGTCCGCGTCGTGCAGATCGGCGGCAAGCCGACCGG
>JANOZA010000296.1:0-15495 GCA_031429155.1 Verrucomicrobiota bacterium
GGAGGCCACATCAACTCCGCCGACTGGATGTCCTGCTTTGCACTGGCGGAAAAACCGATCGGATTCTTCCCCATCTGTCCGAGCAGGTGACCCGCGAGCGAATTCTCCGGATAAGTGCGGAGGAAAAAAGGCCGCAACACGACGCCAGGGGGCGCTGAGTCCTTCAACTTGGCGGCCCGCTCCTCGGGCAGCAATGCGGAGCTATACATCGGCACCCACCGGCGTTTGTGGTAATGCGTAATGATGTCGGCATCTTCGACCTCCCATTTGTCGGTCAATTGCGACTGGCAAAACGCCAGAGGCCCCTTGGCCGCGTCGAGGATTTGCACATCCGTGAGCCCCTCCTTCATCGGAAGCTGCACCCCGATGTAATGCGCGATCCTGTTCTGGGCCAGCGGCTGGCCATTGCGATCCACGATAAGACCCCGGGGCGCGGGCACGCTCAGAGTGAGTGGCTTCGCGTTCGGATCTGTTTGACGAATAATGGGGATTTTCGCCTTTTCCGGCTTCACCTCGCGCGGCTGAACCACTGGCGGCATCTTCAGATCGTTCGGCACAGCCTTCACTGTTTTGACTTCCTCCTCCTTTTCCGCCATCTCCCGTTCGGCCTTTTCCTTCACGGCTTTATCTGCCTTCGCTTTTTCGGAGGCTTCTTTTTCCTTTAGCTTGCGCTCTTTTTCCTTCATGGCGTCGGTATCGCCGTCCCATGGTTCGTCAGGGGCCGATTCATCCGGCGGAGGACCGGCCTCTGGCACCACGGTAGCTTTGGGAGGCGAGCCGGGAATGACCGGAAGTGGTTGGGGCGCATCCGTCTCCTCTTCGGGAACAGGTATTGCCTTTGGCGGACGCGGCTCATCCTGCGCGGACGAGGGCATCATCAGAGTAAGCAGGATCGCACCGGTGAGGCGGGCAAAGGTCGGATTCATAACTGCGGGAAATTCAGCAGCACGCTACCCCCCTCCCTGGCGGATGCCAGCGCGAGTTGCGCCCACTCAAATTTGCCTTTTCCCCTCGCGATACCGGGGTTGTCCGGGAGATGCGAATCAGCAGGGAGCCGGCAGCAATACTCAGAGCAGACTTCCAATGTACTTCAGCAACTCCGCGCGGCCCGCGCCGGTCTCGGCAGAGGTGGTGAACGTCTCCGGCGTCCCCGGATCCACTTCCTGGAGTGCGGCCACAAAAGCGGCGACATTCCGCGCCACGGCAGCCGGCTTCAGCTTGTCGGCCTTGGTGAAGACGATTGCGTAAGGAATGCCGCACTCCATCAGCCAACTGACGAACTCCAGATCAATCCGCTGCGGCTCCAGACGGGAATCAATCAATACGAATACCCGGACGATGGCCGTCCTCTCCGTGAGGTAGCCGACGATGAGGTCCGTAAACTTCTCCCGCGTACCCTTCGGCAACTTCACGTAACCGTAGCCTGGAAGATCCACGATGCGCCACTCCCCGTTGATGGTGAAGAAATTGATCAACTGCGTGTGACCCGGCCGCGAGGAGACCCGGGCGAGGGCCTTGCGCCCGACGAGCATGTTGAGCAGCGAGGATTTGCCGACATTGGACCGGCCAATGAAGGGGAATTCCGGCAGCCCGGCCGGCGGGCACACGGAAATGTCGGCAGCACTGGTATCGAAATCGGCGGAGCGGATGATCATGAGAGGAATTTCCGGGGGTGGATCGAACGGCGGGCCACACGCCATACCCTTCGCCAGGCATCCGGCACGCTGCCTCTCGCGGCTTGCCCGGCCAAAGTCCAGGCCGTTCCACAGTCAGACGAGCGTGGCCCTCTCCCGGCAGGCTCAAGGCTGATTCACCACGCGGGAAATCCTCCGGTCCGGCACCAGCCATATCAAAGCGACGAGGATATAGATGCCGAAGGCGGCCCATGACCAGAAGAACGACAGCCCGATGGCGATGAGGTGAAGCGCCAGCGAGAGCTTTCCTTTGACGTCGCTGCCCAGGGCCTTGCTCAGCAGGCTCTGGCGTCCGTGCTCACGCACGATGGCATGTTGCAGAATAAAGTAGGCCGCTGCGCAAAGCAGGAGCACGACGCCGTAGAGCGTGATGGGTGCCGGCGCGTAATGGGACTTCGCCACCCAGGCTGTGGTGAAGGGCACCAGTGAGAGCCAGAAGAGGAGGTGCAGATTCGCCCAAAGGATGGAACCGTTCACCCGATGAGCGGCCTTAAGCAGGTGGTGGTGATTGTTCCAATAAATGCCTACATAGGTGAAACTCAGCGCGTAACTCAGGAACTCGGGAAGCAACTCCAGCAGGACATGCCAGTCGCCCTCTTTAGGGGCTTTGAGTTCCAGCACCATGATGGTGATGATGATGGCGAGGACGCCATCACTGAATGCTTCGAGTCTTCCTCTTTCCATGCGCTGCGGATCGGCGGGCGCGCAGTGTCAGGCAAGCGCGGGATAATCGGTGTAGCCCGCGGCCCCCTGGGAGTAGAACGTCTTCGGGTCTGCCGCATTGAGCGGGGCTCCAGCGGCGATGCGCGCCGGCAGGTCGGGATTGGCGAGAAAGCTGGTGCCAAACGCCACGGCGTCCAACTGACCGGATGCGATGGCGGCTTCCGCCCCGGCGGCATCGTAGCCCATATTGCCGATGAGCACGCCCCGGAATGCCTGCCGTGCCGGAGTGACGACATCGCCCTTTTGAACGCCGAGGAAATCGGCGCGCATCAGGTGAAGGTAGGCGATACGGAGATCATTCAGCTTCGCGGCGAGCCATGCGGTGAGGCCTGCGGGATCGCTGTCGATCATGCTGTTGTAGCTGTTGAGCGGGGAGATGCGCACACCCACGCGGCCAGGGCCCCAGACGCCGGTGCAGGCTTCTATGACTTCGAGCAGAAGGCGGGCCCGGTTTTCGAGAGAGCCGCCGTAGGGACCACTGCGCCTGTTCGCACCGTCGCGAAGAAACTCATCAAGCAGGTAGCCATTGGCACCGTGGACTTCAACACCGTCGAATCCGGCGGACTTCGCGTTCTCTGCGGCTTTGCGGAATCCGGCGATGATCCCCGGGATTTCGTCGTCCCGCAACTCGCGGGGCATCACGTAGGGCTTCTTGCCCTCAGGCGTATGAACTTCGTCTCCAGTGATAGCAATGGCGCTGGGCGCGACGGGCTGAGCGCCGTTGTTCAGCAAGGGGTGGCAACTTCGGCCGCCATGCCAGATTTGCAGGAAGATGCGACCGCCGGCGGCGTGGACAGCATCGGTCGTTTTCCGCCACCCGGCCACTTGGGCATCCGAGTAAATGCCCGGCTCCATCCAGAAGGAGGAGTTCCCCTCCATCGCCATGGTGGCCTCGGCGATGATGAGGCCGGCACTGGCACGCTGGCGATAGTGTTCCGCCATGAGATCGCCTGGAACGTGATCAGCTTCGGCGCGGCACCGTGTGAGCGGGGCCATCAGGATACGATTCGGAAGAGTGAGCGATCCGGTCTGGAGGGGAGTGAAAAGCGAGGGATAGTGCATGTGTGGAGCGTTCGCGACGGACTGCCCGGTTCCGCAAGCGTAAGATCACCCGCTCCCCGCGCGACAAGACCCTGAAGAGTCTGGTTGCCCACGGATTTCCAGGCTTGTCAGCCGGCTCCATCATGGATAGCCATGCATCGGTTTTCTGAAAACCACACCACCACCAATCCACTCCAACCACATTCACACCATGGGCAAAATCCAATTCGGCTCTGAAGTCTATACCTGGTTCATGCAGGGCACCGGCAAAGGCTATGACAACAAACTCGATCACATGATCAAAGTCGCCGCAGAGTCCGGCTTCACCGGCATCGAACCAATGGTGCTCGAAATCGCAGAGAAGGCGCTCGGCTGCGGCAAATACTGGCTCGGCGATTTCTGCGACCCTGTCCGCCTGAAGGATGCCCTGCAAAAGAACAACATGACGCTGTGCGGACTGGCGCTGATCTGCTCGTGGGACGGCGAAACAGAGACGGACGCCGAGCGCGAGGCCGCGGACTTCACGATCAACCTTCTCAAACACTTCCCGGGAGCGATGCTCGGCACCGTCACGCTTCCCAGCGGACGGAAGAACGACCTCCAGCGCCGCCGACTCAACGTCGCCCGCAACGTGAACGCCGTTTCCAAACGCGCCGCCGACCAGGGCCTCAAGTGCTCCTATCACCCGAACAGCCCGCCGGCTTCCATCGTGCGCACTCAGGAAGACTACGATGTCGTCCTCAGCAGCCTCGATCCCAGCGTCACCGGCTGGACGCCGGACGTGGGGCACATCATCCGCGGCGGCATGGACGTCATCGCCACGCTAAACAAGTGGGCGCACCTCGTGAACCACATTCACTACAAGGATTTCTCCGGCAACGGCCCCGAGCCGTGGGCTCAGATGGGCACCGGCAAGCTGGACTTCCACAAGATCACGGAATGGCTCGTCCAGCGCGACTACTCCGGCTGGATCATCTGCGAAGACGAAGCCCACGTGGCGGTGGAAGACCCGGACGGCGTGACGCGGCAAAACGGCGAGTGGTGCAAGGCAAACCTCGCGCCGCTGGTGAACTAAACGCCGCCCGATTCTCAAACGCCCGGTCTGCAAAGGCCGGGCGTTTTTTTATGGCGTGAGCGTCACGCGCAGCCGGGCGAAACGTATGCCGGTGGCGGCTGTGCAGTCCACTGTTTGGAGAACGGTGCCGCGGGTGGTGTTGACGTTCGTCAGCGTAATGCCCGCGCCGCTCGAAGGAAGCCAGGACTGCATGTTCGTAGAGAGCTGCAACGCACCGGCGACGTCGGCGGCATCCGCACGGCGTTCCCAGGTGAAACGCACGCCGCCGCCAGGCAGGGATGCGACTTTCACCGGATGATTCGAGGTTTTGCGCGGATTGGTGCGCGTGGCGTATTCCGTCACGTTCGCCATGCCGTCGCCTTCGGGATTCGCGAGCGCCCCGGAGATGAGTGGGTTGGCGACTTCTGCGGGCGTGAAGTAATCGCCTAGCCACGCAGCGTAATTGATACCTCCCACGACGCCAGGATTGCCGCCGGCTTCCGTCGAAGCACGCCAGTGATCAGCGTCGTCTTCTGCCGTGCCGCTAAACGGCGCGAGCAGCACCAGCGACCTGCCGCCTCCATCAGCCGCCGCCGGCCACTCGCCGCGGTCGTTGTACTCAAAGTCCGCGATGACCACCCCGTCAGCGGTGACGAGTTTGACCCGCTCGCCACTGTTAGAAAGATGCGTGGCATTGGCGAAAGCACCGGCGGGAGTGCCGCCGTAGCGAGACTGGAAAGCGGCTACATTGGAGACGAGGACGAGGCTCGCGCCGGGGGCCAGTTCACCCACCGCAGAATGGAGAGCGAAGTCAAAATCAATGCCCGCGGCGAATCGCAGACTGCCCAGCGCCACCGTCTGCGCGGAGATGTTCGTGATTTCCAGAAACTCAAAATCATCGGCATCGGTATAGCCCGCGGTGACCTCGGCAGCTGTAGGATCCGCAGGATGATAACTCAGCTCCGTGATCGCCAGAGTGCCCGGTGTTGGGGACACTGCTCCAGTGAACGTGACTTCCGTCAGCGCCGACCACTCAACAGTGTAGGCCCGGGCTTTCACCGTGAATGGCGACGCGCCGCCGGTGGTGATCGGCGCGCCATACACCTGCGCGCCCGGCGCCACCGTTCCTGCAATCGCCACTCGCGGATCAGTGCCGTCGGTGGTGTAATAGATCACGCCCGCCGCCGTCAGCGTGATGTCCTGCTCGGCCCCGACATTCCCACCGGGCGGAGCGATGGCTACGGGCTCTGTCACCGGATAGAGATTCTGTGCTCGCAGTTGGGACAGGAAAATATCGCGCCGCTGGACGACAAAAGTATCGCGCAGCCACGCGACCTCCGGCCGCCAGTGGTCATTCCGTTTCATGATGGGCGAGCTGGTCCAGTTGCCGAGCCCCCGTCCCTGCCTGTTGCCGGAAACGGCGGCCCAGCGGGCGGACTCGGCGACGATGGGAAGATCGAGATCCAGCCTGAGAACCTCCACGCGCGCCGCAGCCACTGCTGGACTGAGAGCCCCGTTTTCGAAGAGCAGCCGCCGCGCACGGTCGGCGACTTTGAGTCGAAATTCCGGGTGAGCTTTGAGCGCCGCCCATGGAGCGGCGGGAGTGTTGGCCCGGGAGATGCGGGTGAGATCGAGGTCCAGTTTCCGCAAAAGGTAGGACGGGGAAAGGATATCGTCTCGGGAGTTGATCAAGTCAGGCAGCATGTGACTGCCCATGGAAATCTCGGCATCCCAGGTGAAGAACTGCCAGAAGCCGGGCGCGGCGGCGCGGGTGTCGCGCACGGCATACCAGTTCTTGGCGGAGAAGAGGGAAACATTCTGCGTGATGTTCGGATCGTAGGCGGGCCCGAGCCAGTCGTAGTCTCCGGCCCACATGCGGATGAGGAGGTGATCAATGAACCGGTCCGGTCCGAGCAGCGCGGCCAGTTGCAGATAGGCAGCATCAGAAGTCACCGGCGCGGCGCACAGTGACTGGAGCGCATTCCAGGCCGTGTCGTAGCCATCCAGCACCTGGGGAGGGCTGCTGCTGCTGAAATTGTTGTGATGCAGCACGTCCCAGGCGGCGGTATCACCACCTGAGTTGGAGGCGCAGAACTCGGCGTTCGGACGCTCGTGCAGTTCATAGACACCCCAATAGAGTCCGTTAAGACAAAGGTGGACATAGCGTCCGCGTGGAGAAAGTATGCCCGTAGCGTTTTCGGTGCGGCGAAGAAACTGATCGCGCAGGTAGCTGGCGTGGAAGGCGAGGTCCAGATCGTTGATGACTGAATCACGGCCGGGTGCGGCGAAGCTGTCGTGGCCTCCCGGCCTCAGGACCAGTTGGTCGAAGGATTCCGTCTTCGACCCTGCAAAGAGCGGGTATTGCAGAGGCCCTGCGCCAAACGCGCCCGAAAAGTCGAGACGGAAGGCTTTCTTCGCAAGATCCCGCACCGCGCCGCCATGCATTTGGAGCGCACCTCGGGAGGCGAATTGCTCCGATGCATTCAGCGGATTGAAATACTCCACGCTGACCGGCACTTCAGTGTCGGAATAGCGCAGGTCTCCGTGGAGGCCGGCGTCTCCGAAGATTTCCTGAGAAGGACCGGTGACGCAGAGCACCGGCAGCGTACGGGTCATCGACGGAATGATGAGCGAAGTGTATTCAGCGCTGTTGGTGATGCCCGTGTGCATCCGGTACACAGCGGTGTTCTTCGCGGAGGTGAATGGAGCGACGGCCTGGCCCCACGTTGCCGAAAACCCGGCGGGCAATACCGGCTGAGTCTTCCAGGTCGTCGCGAAAATATAGGACTGCGTGTCCGTGTTCGACGGCACCAGGCCTGACTTGAAGGCGCGGGCGCGGAGCACGGTGGTGGTGCTGATGGTGAGCGGCGCGGTGTAGAGCGCGCTCGCTGCCGTCGGCTCGGAGCTGTCCGTGGTGTAGCGAATCTCTGCGCCCGAAGTGGACGTGGTGATCGTCACGGGGAACGCCGCGGAGAAAAACCCGCGCTCCACGTCGAAGTGCGTGTCGTGCACGTAATCCGTGAGCGCCGTGGGTGGATTCTCTCCGCCCGGCGATGGCGCGGTGAAGTATCCCTGCGAAGCCCCGCTGAGCGTGATGCCATAGCTGATTCCGGAGAACTGTTGTGGATACGGCTGCCAGACGGAAGACGCCACGGCTGCAGGCGAATAGAGTCCGAGAAATTCCCCGTCTCCGGAGAGGGTGAAGTTCGTGTGCAGCGGCAGAGCGGGATCGCGCCGGTCCATGCCGGAAGCACGCACGACGAGGTATTCGCCGGCATTCAGCGTGACGGATGGAAAGACCCACTTGGCGGCGATGTCCGGCTCGTCCGTGAGGGACCAGCCCGCGAGGTCCACCGTGCCCGGGCCCGGGTTCTGGATTTCGATCCAGTCGGAAGTGCGGTCCAAATCATCCACTGCGGGACCGCTGTTGATGGCGAGGAATTCGCTGATGAATGGCGGAGCCGCAGTCAGCGGGACGGTGGCAAAAGTGAGCGCAAAAAAGGCAGGGAAAGTTTTCATGGAGGGGGATTCCCACCAGTTATGCCAGAAACGCCGGCATCCGGCAATGACAACTCCAGGTTACTGCTTTGACACCGCGCGACTTTTCCGGCACTCTCCGGGGCTATGCCGTCCGCCCTTCTCTCATGCCTCGCCCGGCTCGCCGTGGTGGCGGGACTATTCTTTTGCGAAGCCTCTGCAAAGGGGCCGCTCGCGCAGGACAGCATCACGGTTTGGTCAGTGAAGGAAGCGCAGCAGCACGCGAAGTTCCCCACTGGGAAGATCATGGCAGCACTGGCGCACAAGGCCGTGGAGGAATGCACGCCGGAGGTTCTCAAGAAGTCCGCCGATGAGCGCCTGCTGGCATGGATGGACGCGGAATACACGCTCTTCCGCGCCATCGAGCGCCGGCTGTGCGATGAGCAGGTGCATCAGCAGTTCGCGGACATGGAGGCGTTTCTCGCCGTTGCCGAGACGATCACCAACCGCCGCAAGTCACGCGCGGGACACAGCCTGGAACAACACGTCGAGTATCTTCTCCAGGGAGCCGGCATCGCCTTCGAGGCGCAGGTGACGATTGATGGAAAGGTGCGGCCGGACGTGATCCTGCCAGGCAAGGCAGCCTACGAGGATCCTGAGCATCCCGCGGAGAATCTTGTGGTGCTCGGCATCAAAACGACCTGCAAAGACCGCTGGCGGCAGGTGCTCAACGAAGGCCGGCGCGTCGCCGTGAAGCATCTGCTCACACTCCAGCCCGCCATGTCGAAAGCCCAACTCACGGAGATGCACGAAGCGAAGCTGCAGCTCATCGTCCCCGCTCCGCTGCATGGCGCCTATGAAGTGCCGGAAGGCTTCCGGCTCCTTACGGTGCAGCAGTTCGTGGAGGAAATGCAGCGCCGGTTCCCGCGGTGAGGAGTAGTTGCGGCGGCGGGAAATGCCTGTTCACTCCGCGCCCGTGTCTGCCCCCTCTACCTCTCTTCGCGTCCCGCTGATTGCCGCCATTGCCATCGTTATTGGCAACATGATAGGCACCGGCGTCTTTGGCAGTCTCGGGTTTCAGGCGATGGTGCTGCCTGCGGGTTTTTCCATCCTCATGCTGTGGCTCGCAGGCGGCATCCTCGCGTTTTGCGGAGCGGTGCATTACGCCGAGCTGGCCGCCGCGTTCCCGCGCTCGGGCGGCGAGTACCAGTTGCTCTCGCGCATCTACCATCCGGGCATCGGGTTTGTCAGCGGCTGGGTCAGCATGGTCGCCGGCTTCCCTCCGCCGGTCGCCCTGCTGGCGCTCATGCTGGGCACGAATGTCTGCCAGGCGGCGGGTGGTGGGTCCCTTCTCATCATTCGCCTCATTGCCGCGGGCATCGTCGTCGCGGTCACCGTCGCGCATCTCATCAGCGTCGCCTTCAGTGGCAGATTTCAGTGGCTTTCCACGGCCTTGAAAGTCCTCCTCATCCTCGTCCTCACCGTTTGCGGCTTCGTTCTTTCCAATGGCGCTGGCGCGAGCCTCCTGCCGCAGCCTGGCGAGACCACATTGCTCTCCGGCAAGTGGGATGCCATCTTCCAGTGTCTCATCTACGTGCTCTTCGCCTACAGCGGCTGGAATGCGGCGTGTTACATCGCCGGTGAGGTGGAAAATCCCCAGCGCAACGTCCCGCGCGCGCTGCTCATCGGCACGGGCATCGTCACCGTATTATATATGCTGGTGAATGCGGCCATGCTGCACGCCACGCCGATGAACGAACTCGCCTCCTCGGGTCTCGATGTCTCCTACGTGGCCGCCCTGCACATCTTCGGGCCCGCCGGAGCCGCCATCATGGCCGGGCTGATCGCCATCGGGCTCGTCTCCGCCATCAGCGCGATGACGTGGGCCGGCCCGCGCGTCTCGCAGCAAATGGGACGCGACTATCCGATGCTCAGCTTTCTCGCCCGCACCGATGACAAAGGCGTCCCCTGGCTTGCCGTCCTGCTCCAGAGCGCCCTCGCGCTCGCTATCATCTTCACCATGGACCCGCAGGCCATCATCAACAGCACCGAATTCCTCCTCCAGGTCTTCCTCCTGCTCACCGTCTGGGGCGTCGTCCACCTTCGCATGAAAAAGCCGGACCTCCCCCGCCCCTGCCGCGCGTGGGGCTACCCCTACACCACCGGCCTCTTCCTCGTCATGATCGCCTTCACCCTCGCCTGGATGCTGAAGAACAAGCCAGACGAAACCAGAGTCGGCCTCGGCGTCCTCATCGTCGGCGTCGCCGGTTATTTCCTCGCCGGGCCAAAGCGCGCGGAGGAGTGAACAGAACAGGGTCGGGATTTCCCAAATTGTTCCCAATCCGTCCAAAATTGGGAATTCGCTTGCCGCAGACAAACTGCGCGGCTATTCCCAAGCCATTCCCAATTCGTCCAAAATTGGGACTCTTCCAATGAAAATGCCCCAATCTCCACCGGACTGGACCCGCCTTTGGGAGGGTTCCAGGCAGCGCCAATTGGAGAGTGCTGCCATGATGGACGCCGAGAGCCTTGTGGCATCGCAGCGCTATCTGCACTGGGATGAACTCCGGCACCGGCCGTCGGAGCATGGCCTCAGCAACGAGGACACCTGGGCCATAGTAAAAGTAGCGCGGGTGCTCCGATACCAGAAAATCCCGTTAAAGGACAAGACCGGTCGGGCGGGCGTATTTTTCATCAACCCCGCGATGTTTGAGAAACTGCACCGCGTGGATCAACGGGCGGGTGGGACGCTGGCGGCGCAGGAATCTCCAGAGGCCGTGACCAACCCCGAATCCCGGGATCAGTATTACGTTTCCTCCCTGATCGAGGAATCCATCACTTCCAGTCAGTTGGAGGGAGCGGTGACGACGCGCGTCGTCGCCAAGGAAATGCTGCGAACCGGGCGGGCACCGAGGGACCGCAGTGAGCGGATGATCCTGAACAATTACCGGACCATGCGGCAGTTGCGTGAATGGAAGGAGCAGGATCTGACGCCGGAGTTGATTCTGGAAATTCACCGCATGATTTCGGAAGGAGCGCTGGATGTGGCGGACGGCGCGGGACGCTGGCGGCGGGCCGATGAGGATGTCCGGGTGGAGAACGTCGAAGGCGACGTCATTCACGATCCCCCGCCGGCCGGGGAACTGACGGAACGGATCAAAGTCTTTTGCAACTTTGCCAACGAGCGCGCCATCACAGGCTATCTGCATCCGGTGCTCCGTTCGATCATGCTGCACTACTGGCTGGCCTACGATCATCCTTTCGTGGACGGCAACGGGCGCACGGCGCGGGCGCTGTTTTACTGGTCCATGCTGCGGCATGGCTACTGGATGACAGAGTTCATTTCACTCTCCAGCATCCTCCTCAAAGCCCCGGCCAAATATTATCGCGCCTTTCTTTTCACAGAAACGGACGGCAACGACTTAAACTACTTCCTGCTCCATCAACTCGAAGCGCTGGAACAAGCCATCCAGTCACTTCATGCCTGGATTGGAAAGAAGACGGTCGAACAGACACGCATACGTCAGGAAATCCGCGGCCTTGGCCTGTTCAATCACCGTCAGGCTGCGCTGCTCCACCATGCCCGCCGGCGTCCGGCGGCTGACTATACAGTAACCGGGCACATGACCAGCCACGGCATCAGCAACGAAACCGCACGCACCGATCTTATGCAGCTCGCGCGGCAGGGACTGCTGCGACAAGTCCGCCAGGGACGCACGCTGCATTTCCTGCCTGCGGATGCCCTGGAGACGCGCCTCCAGAATCTCTCCTGCAGAGCATAGCCAGCGCTGGACACCAGACGCACCGCCCTGCGCGGCGATTTCCACTGGCACGTCCCCACCCGGCTCTGGCCGTTCAAGGGGCTCAATACGTTCATCCTCACGCTGGATGCACATCTCAGGTTTTGAAAAATATTCTGTCGGATTTTGCCGCGCCGCCGGATGATGGGGTGATGCAGGACTTCACCGACACGGAACTACTCGACGCCTTCGCCGCCCGCGGCGAGGAGGCGGCGTTTGCGGAAGTGGTGCGGCGCTATGGCTCGCTGGTGTTTGGCGCGGCGCTGCGGCGCACGGGGGATCACAGCCTGGCGGAGGAGATCGCGCAGAATGTGCTGGCCACTCTGGCGCGGCGCGCGGGGGAACTGACGCGGCATCCCGCGCTCGCCGCGTGGCTGCAAAAGGCCGCGGCCTACGAATCCGCCCGCGCTGTGGATAAGGAAAACAACCGCCGCCGTCTCATGCATGATTTTGCCCAACAACAATCCGCCGCCGGGCCGGACCCTGACAATGCGGCGTGGCGGGCCGCAATGCCTTTGCTCGACGGAGCAGTGGCCGCGCTGCCGGAGGCGGATCGTCAGGTTATTCTCCTGCGCTATTGGCAGGGGCAGCCATTTAAGAAGATCGCGGAGGCCGTGGGCGGCTCGGTGCCGGCCTGCGAGAAGCGCGCGGAGCGGGCGCTGGAGAAACTCAGCCGCCTGCTGCGCCGTCGCGGTGCTGCCGTGAGTGCTGCGGCTCTCACCACGGGACTGGCGCCGGCATTTTCCAAGGCTGCCGCCACTCCTGCCGTGCTCGCGCGGCTCACTTCCGGCGCTCTCACGGCTGCCAAAACGGCACCCGCTGCCGGCTTTCTCACCACACTGCTGCTTATGAAATCAAAACTCACACCCGCGGCTATACTCGCCGCACTCATCGCCCTCTGCGGCACCGGCGGCTGGGTCGCGGGCCGCTCCTCCACGCGTTCGGAATCCTCTGAGGCATCGTCTGGCACGCTCGCGTCCCGCATTGCCGATGCCGCCAATAAAAGGCCCGCCGATCCTGCGGCGAAAGCTCACCGCGAATCCCTGCGCGCTCTGCTCCAGGCCGCTCAGCATGATCTCGCGACGGCGAACTACGATCCCGCGGCCAAAGCCCGCGCCGCGGCACGCATCGCGGCCATCGCGCCGGAGGATATCCGTGCCGCGCTGGCGATGGCGGATGAACTCGTGGCCGCGGCCGGCGACTCTTCGCCGCTGGCGGCACTCGTGCTGGGACGATGGGCGGAGTTCGATGGTCTGGCTGCCTGCGAGGCGGCGAATAAGCGGAAGCGGGCAGGGTTTCTCGAAATGCCGCCGCTGGCCGAGCCGGTAAAAGTCTGGGCGGCGCGCGATCCGCAGGCGGCTTTCACATGGTATCGCGCCAAGGCTTCCGCCAAAGAAACGATCGGAGAGGATGGCGAACGCTGGAAGCCCATCTCCAGTCTGCGCTGGATCATGGGCGCGTGGGCGCTGCGCGACATGCCGGCGGCAGTGCAGGCGTTTGCTTCGCTGACGGACAAAGCCGAAATCCAGGGCGCGATGACCGGCTTCCAGGAAATGTGCGCGCAGGCACCGGGGCGCACGGCCATTCTCGATGCCTCCCTCGCCAAGGCAGATCATCCAATCAACGCATGGAGCGATCTCCGGAGCACTCTTGATCGCTGGAAGGCCTGGCAGCCCGCAGAACTAGCCGCGTGGCTCGACAAGAGCAGCGTGCCGAAATCCTCACATGATATGACGTCCACGCCCATTCTCACCGGCTGGCTGCGCGAAGACGCGGAGGCGGCCGTCGCATGGTGGTTTGCCGCGCCGGGAGGTTATCCCGAACGTGACCACCGCATGGAGACGCTGATCAGCGCATGGACGGAAGCGGACCTCTTTGCGGCCGCCGAATGGCTGGCCACGCAGCCGCTCGACACCACCGCCGCGAGCAGCATGAACACGCTGGCCGGCAAAGTCGCGAAGAATGATCCCGAGCGCGGCATGGCATGGGCGCTGAGTATTCCGGACGAGCGTTACCGCACTGATGCATTGAAACAAGTCGCCACCACCTGGGCCAGCACCGACAAAGCTGCGGCCACCGCTGCCGTGAATGCCGCTGCGATGGATGACGCGAAGAAAGCCGAAATCCTCAGAGCCATCACCACACCATGAACCGTCCCCTTTTCCTCACCACTGGCATCCTCGCCTGCACCGCCGCAGCATGGCTCGGCTGGAAGATCGCGCAGCCGGCGGCCGCCGAAACACCGCGCGCCATTTCCAAACCCGCGCCGGTGGCCGCGACCCGGCTTTCCACGAAGGACTACAGCAGCGCAGCCGCTCCGGCATTTGATGCGCGCCAGGACCGCTCGCTCGCCGATATCCTCGCCACCATTGACCGCCTGCGGCTCGATCCCGTAGCGCAGATGTCACCGGATGACAGCATCTCCGGCGAACTCTTCGCGCTGCTCTATGCGCTGCAGCCTGACGAAATCCCCGGCGTGCTCGCGCACCTCGCCGCGCTGCCGCCGCCGGTGCCTGACAAGTTGCTCGCGGCCACGCTCGGCCGCTGGGCGCAGTTCGATGGAGCGGCGGCCATGAAGTGGGCGCAGCAGCTCACGCCCGCACGTCAGGACAGCGTGCGCGGCGACATTCTCTCCGGCTGGGCTCACAGTGATCCCGCGGCGGCGTGGGGATGGTATAAGGCCGCTTGGGATGCCTCGCCGGAGCCCCGCTACCGGCTGGAGCAAAACTTCCCCGCGCTCATTCACGCATGGGCTTTGCGCGATGCACCCGCGGCCCTCGCGGCGTGTCTCGCGGAGGGCAAGCACGGCACCTTCAATGCCTGGGTTGGCTTCGGCAGCCTCGCCGCCATCCCTGAGCGCCGCGAGGAAGTCATGGGTCTCATCGCCGGCATCGCCGATGAGAAAACCCGGGCCTCCGCCAGCCGGGGGGCGTTGCAGGCATGGTCCGCCAGCGCGCCGATGGACGCCGCCGCGTGGATTGATGCCCACATGCCGAAGGCCGACGCCAACGTCCTCTGGTGCGTGGCCGAGCGCTTTGGCCGCGCTCAGCCCCGCGAGAATGCCGACTGGCTCCTCAAGCGCATGCCGCCTGACAAACGCGACGAAGCCTACGGCATGTGCCTCTATCAATGGGCCGAAACCGCGCCCGACGATGCCGCCGCATGGCTGGAAACGGCGGGCGTCACTGACACTTCCGCGCAAGCCATCGCCAGCCGCTATGCGCGCAGCGATGTGGACCGCGCCATCACCTGGGCCGCGCGCGTCAGTCAGCCCAAACGCGCCGAAGCCGTCGCCAGCACCCTCGCCGAGGCCATCACCGCCGGAAAGAAGCCGGACTTTGCCAAATACACGACCACCGCCGGCGTCAGCGCGGAGGAACTTGCGAAGCTGGTGGGGAAGGCGGAAGAAAGCGCGCGAGGGCGGTTTTGACTGGGTGGTGTCTTTGCAAATTCTGTGAATGTTTAAGGCCCTTCCGCAGAGGAACCCCGGCGGGGTTCGCCATGAATAGCCGGGGGTCGCAGACCCCCGGTAACGAATATAGATGACAGGCGATGGGACTTCCGGACGGCCCATCGCCTGTGTCTTGGGGGGGCTTACCGGGGGTTTCACCCTGTGCTTTATACGTAAGTCGTAGACCCAATCACGGGGTCGCAGCCATTAGCGGGGCGTCGGAGCGAGGGACGTGCGCAGACGCCTCGTAACGCA
>JANOZA010000297.1:0-6429 GCA_031429155.1 Verrucomicrobiota bacterium
TGAATATGGTTTGGAAAAAGATAGGTGTGGGTGTCCGCATTCGTCGGCATCCAGTCGGCGCGCGTGGCAATGGCGCGCACGACGGTGGTGGTCGCGATGTTCAGCGTGACGGATGGCGTGCCGCCGGGCGCGGACGAAACGGCGGTGCTCGCGGGATTTCCAGGGCCGGGCAGCGTGCCATTCAAAGTGTAGTGGAGCGTCGCGTCCGTCGTCGGCGTGGTGATGGTTGTAGTCTGCGAGGTGTCGTAGAATCCGCGGTCCACGGTGAAGCTCGTATCCAGCACGTAGTTGGAGAAGCCCGCGTCATTCGTGGCCCGCGGCGTGGGCGGCGAGAAGTGCCGGCCTGGCAGCAGCCGGTAGGCGGTGAGCTGCGGCTCGATGAAAAACTCCGGACTGCTCACCGCGTCGTTGAGCCCGTGAATGGCCAGCACGTTCGGCTGCCCGTTCGTCCGCAGCAGCGGCAGTGCCGATGAAATGTTGATCTCCTCCGCGCTGTCGAGGACCGCGCCTTTGCTGCGGTTGGTCAGCGCGAGGGAATTGAACGCCACACTGGCCGGCGCATTTCGCCGCGCGACTTCCACTCCATTCAGATACGCGACGAACGCATCGTCATGGCGCACGCGAAGGCGGAGTTCATCCCACGCCGGCGGGCTGTTCAGCGTGAATGGCACGCGCAGCATGGCTGACGGCGTGATGCCGTGCATCGCAGTGCGCACGTTTTGCTGCACGTCCGGCGCGAAAGTGTTGAAGGAATCCGGCGTCGCGGTTCGGGCAGCCAGCGACTGGATTTGCGTGGCATTCAGCGCGCCGGCCCAGAGCGCGAGTTCATCCATGAGACCCGGCTGCGCGGTGCCGAGCAGGAAACTTCGCACAACGGTGAGCGGTGCGTTGTTAGAGGCCGTGTGCCAGAGCACGCCGTTCTGCCAAATTTCTTTGCGGTCGCCGTCTTTGAGGAAGACATAGTGATTCCACGCGCCCTGCCAGCGCGCGGTGTTTGGCTCCAGCTTGTTCATGCGCGTATCACCGCCGCAGCAGCCGCCGGTGTCCCAGTAAATATTCTGATCCGTCCACGGCAGATGCACCAGCGCCGTGCGCGTGCCGCCGCCGTCGGATTGGCTGCCCATGTTGAAAAGATAGCCCTGGGTGGGAGCATTCGCGCCGCCGTAGGTCCACACGCTGAGCGTGAACTTATTGTTGTTCGTCAGCGCATCGAACGCGCCGCTGGCCGCCTGATTCCACGCCACATAGCGCCCGCCATTCCCCACGCCGAGGTCCAGCGCGCGATCTCCCGGCAGTCCCGAACGCCCGCCACCGTCCGCGGTGAACGTCGCGCCGCCGAAGAGCGTGCCGCTCATGCCGCGCACGCTGGAATCCACCGCCACCGTGCCGCTGGCGCTGTCGAACTTCCAGTAGCCCTGCAATGCGAGGCCGCTGCTGTCATCAATGCCGTCGTCGTAACCAATGGCCGCCGCGCCGCTCGTCCACGCGCCGTCCGCGAAGTCCGGCTGCGTCCACGTGAGGGCCAGAGAGCCGTCCGTCATCGCCTTGAACTTCGCCGCGCTGGAACCCGTCACCGGCTGCGCCTCCAGACGCCGGCCTTGTCCGTAGGACGCGCCGGACTTTTGCTTTGGGAAAGTGAACGACGTCGCCACCGATCCATCGGGCCGCGTCAGCGAGACAAATTCGCCATCGGGATCGAGACTGAAATTCGTATGCAACTCGCTCCCTGACACCGCGCGATTTTTCCCCGATGCGAACACCACCATCGAAGCGCCCGGCGCGAGGATCGTCGCGGGAAACGTCCACTTTGCCGGCAGCAGCGGATCGTCCGAAAGCCGCCAGCCATTCAACTGCACATGCGCGCCCGTGGGATTCTTCAACTCGATCCAGTCCGCGTTCGTGCCATCCGCATCCTCCACGCCGGCCGTGCCGCTGGCCGCGATTTCACTGATGATCGCCTGCCCGCTGAAGTCCGTGATCGGCGGCTCCGCAGGTTGATAGAGATCCGTCGCCGCATTGAACGCGCCCGCCGCGAATGTGAAGACGCGCACCTCATCAATGTCGCCCTCGAAGTACACCGCACCGCCTGGATTCACCGCCAGATGGAATCCATTCATGCCCACCGGCGGCTGGGTCGTCGTCAGCGGATGCGCCACGCCATTCACGTAAAGCCGGAACAGCCCCGCGCTGCGCACCACCGCCAGCCGCGTCCAGACATTCGCCACCGCCGGCACCCCGCCGCCCGGATCAAACGGACTCCCGCCGATCCACTGATAGCCCGGGATGGAAGCCGACCAGCGCCCATTCGCCAAATGAATCGCCGGCCCCGTCGCCGCGCCGGTGTCGCCTGTGAGGCTGAAGACGAAGTCGTAATTCTCCTGCGTGATGTTTGGCGTCCGCACCCACAACTCGACGCCGAAATTATCCGTGCCGATGATCGTGTTCATGTCCCCGCCATTGCCATAGAACCCGTGGTTGATCCCATTGAACCGCAGCGCCGCCGTCGAGTCCCCTGCGCCCAGCCCCGTCGTCACCACGAATGTCCCCGCCCCATTGATCTGCGCCAGCAAGTTGTATCCGCCTGTGCCATCGAGCGGCATATTGTCAGAGCCCAGACTGCCTGCTTCGCCGAGACGATAGCGAATCTTTTCAGTGACGGTGGCACAGGCGGCACCTGCGGAGAGCAGGCATCCGAAGACGGGGAGGAGGACGCTTTTCATGGCAGGAGGGGGAAATGACGGGCCATTCCCGAATCCATCTCCTTGCCGATGCTCAGGAAAGCCCGCCGCTGAATCAAAGAGCCGACAACTCAGGCGCGGCGGCGGCGCGAGGCGAGGCCGAAGGCGGCGAGACCGAGGACGAGCGCGGAGGATGGCTCGGGGACTGGGGTCAGAAAGCTGGCGGGATTGTCGGTCAGGGGATTGAACGTGAAGACGTGGAGTTCGTCCATGTCGCCCTGGAACCATGAGCCGCCGCCGGGGGTGACGCCGAGGTGGAAGTTTGCGCTAAATGTCGGCTGCACGGTGGTCGTTCTTGGCTGAGCCACGCCATTGATGTAAAGGGTGGACACCCCGGTATTGCGAATGACCGCGAGAGAGGTCCAGCCCAGTGTGACGGGCTGACCGGCACCGAGGATGCTGCCGATGTAGTCAAAGCCAGGAACGGCCACATCCCAGTTGCCGCTCCGGATTTCAAAGATCAGACCGCCGCTGTTCGCGAGCGTCGTGCCCGTGGTGGTGAGGAAAACATTGTCCCCCTGGCCCGCGACGGCGTTGACGAAAATTTCGATACCGAAGTTATCGGGCGTGGCTCCGAGGGTGTTGCTGCCAAAGACGCCGTTGCCCGTGGCGGAATAGTAACCCGTGGGGACCGTGCCGAGGTTCAACGCCACCGTAGAAGCGGGCACGATGGTGCTGGTGGGGGTGCCGCCGTTGATAAACAAACCGCCGAAAGTGTCCGTGGAGAGTGAGTCCTGCGGGATGTTGTTCGGGCCATTAAGCGAGCCGGCTTCGCCGAGACGATACCGGGCAACGTCAACGATCGCGGCATGGGACGTGGTCGCCAAAACGGCAGTGATGCAAAGCGATTTGAGACGGATAGTCATGACTGAGGATGGATTGGCGAAGATTACACAAGGATTTAGGGGACTGCCCAAAGATTGTAAAGTTTTTTTTGAAATGAGCCCGCGAGGCTTCCGGCGGGAGAGGACTGGGCGGCGTTAATAGTGCCGCTTCATCCTCTCGAGTAGATTGCGGGTGATCTGTTGAATGCGCGGATCGGGGCCTTTCGGCGCGGTATAGACCGCGGGGCGGACGTAGCCGGGCGGGGCGCTGAGCGCGTCGGCCCACCAAATGGTGGCGGCGTTGAAGACGAGGTTCGCCTTCGGCCCTGGATAAACGGTCGCGGTGTAGGTGCCGCCATTGGGCTTCCCGGGGGCGGACTGGGTCGGGCCGGTGGCGACGATTTCCAGCCCAGGGATGGGCGCGGGGTCGCCGTGGTATTCCCAGCCGACGAGGCCGGGCACGCCGTCGCCCTTTTTCATGCCGGTGCCGGCGAAGAGCCAGTGGTCCGGCAGGGCACAGGTCCAGTCGGCACCGCCGGCGACCGGGCCGGTGCTGTGCGCGCCGATGAGTTCGTTCGCGTAGGGACGCTCATGCGTGAGGGATTTCATCTGCTCAAACTCAAACGTCCCGCCAGGCGGGCCAAAAACACCGGTGCGTTCCAAACCGCGGACGGCGGGATCGTAGAGCACTCTGCCGCACACGGCATTGCCTGACAGAAACGCCGCGCTCACGCCCGCGGCGATGGCGGCCTGGACGTTGCGGAACATCTCCAGAGTCCAGTATTCGTCATGGCCCACGCTGAGGAATCCGGCGGCGCGGCGGAGTCCGGCGGGATCGTGGTGTGTGTCCTGGTTGGAGATATAAGTAATGTCGTAGCCGTGCTGCTCCAGCCAGAAGGCGAGCGGAAATTCCCACAGCAGAAACTCGCCGCTGCCCGTGCTCAGCGGAGCGTCGAGAATCTGGCAGTATTTCCCGTAGGGACGATTGAAGCCGACCTGCACACCGCCGCCCCAATACCATTCCGACTTGCCGTTGTCGTAGAGCGCAAAGTGATCCGGCCAGCGGTTGTAGGCCTGCCAGGTGTGGTCGCTGCACTGGACGATGAAGTCGGCCCGGCGGTCGTCGCGCACGATAAAAATGACGTAGCTCTGAGTGCCGGCGGTGGATTCCGTCAGTTTGCCCAAATAGACGCCGCTGAGCCACGAGGCGGGGATTTTCAGCGTGGCGCTGGCTTCCCACTGGCAATTGCGAAGCCGTTTCTCCCCGATCGCAGGCTCGGGCTGTGTCCGTCCGTGGAGGATCCCCGTTTGATGCACGAGCCGTCCGCCGGCTCCGCCGTACCAACCGAGACGGTAGATATCGAGCGTGAAATCCGAGGCGGGACACGTGCTGACGTAGAACGTGATTTCCTGCCCGGCCCGAATGCTGGTGTGCGTGCAGTAGCCTTCGATCCAAGGGCAGCGGTACTTCGAAGCCGGATCAATGCGGGGCTTTGTGAGCATCCAGTCGCGGGTGCCGGGCAGGGCGTTTTCCGTGATGATGGGATTGGCTGCTGCGGCAACTCTGGAAGACACCGCCGCTCCCGTGAGCAAAGCTGTAGTGAGAAAGGATCGGCGTCCGGCAGGCATAACGAGTCTGTAGGCCGGAGGATACTGATTTGCAGAAAAAGAGCGCTCCGCGAACACGGTGCCGCCGCTGTCACCGGGTCTTCGGTTTGATGAAGATGACCTCGGCGCGGTCAATCCAGCCTTTGCGGAGGTCGAGGCGGAACCAGCCGTCGCTGTTCTTCTTATGAATGCGGCAGCCGGAGCGCGGGCCGAATTCCTTGAGGTCGTACTGCGCCCAGGTCTTGCCCATGTCGGGCGAGTAGATAATGCCGCAGGCGTAGGTGGAGGCGGGCGCGCAGTGGGTGGCGATCATGACGCCGTCCTGGATGAGCATGTTGGCCGACTCGAACCCTGGATTGAACAACAGCGTGTGCTTCTCCTTGTCGGCGATGTCGGCAGGGGCGCAGGAGAAAATGCCGCGGTCGTAGGTGCCGCGAATCGTCTGACCGTTGGCATCGGAAATCCAGTAGAGCCGGCCGTCCACAAAATTGATGCCGCCGCATTTGAAGCGGGAGTTGGAGTTCACGCTGACGATGACTTTCCAGTCCCATGCGTCGGCCTTCGCGTCGTAAGTGCCGCGCAGCCAGTGGCATTCGTTGCCGTCGCCGCGGTCAAGGTCACCGGTGCAGGCGTAAAAGGCTTTCTCCGATGGATTCCAGGTCACGTTGTGAACATGACGGGCGAGGACCTTGTTCGCGGTATCGCCGAGCAGCGGCGCATCGGGAGCGGCGCCCGGCTGCTGAAAGTGTTTATTCTGGCCGAAGGAATACGCGAGCTTCACCGACGCGCCGCTGTCGGTGGAGTAGTAGATATTCACCGGCACCTCGCCGCCGATGACGTTGCAGTAGTTGCCCCACACGAGCATTTCCCGGCCATCCACTTCAAAGCAGTGCTCGCCGTCGAGGGCATGAAAATACCAGCCGGGCAACGCGGGATTCACCGGCTTGTGCGGAATATAGTCGCTGCCATCCGCGCGCTTCACGGTGATGGCACGGTGCGTTTTCAAATTGTCCGTGCTCAGAAACAACTGCGCGCTGGTGGCGAAGAGGATGTTCCCGTTTTTCAGGATGACGCTGAAGGTGATCTTGTCCGCATCGGCAAACTCCGCGCGGTGCGCCCAGGTTTTCGCATTGTCCTCCGAAAGGAAAATCTTCCCGTCGCCAAAGCCGAATGCCTTGCTGCCGCGCTGCGAGTCAATGTATGGCCCCTCGGGTGCCTTGCGGTAATGGAAGTGCTCGGTCTCGCCAGCCGGGGTGTTG
>JANOZA010000298.1:0-7146 GCA_031429155.1 Verrucomicrobiota bacterium
CACTTGCCGGCCTGGGGAAGTCTGCCAGTGTCGGCCCCTCTTATGAGAAAGAAAATTGCTAGAAGCAAGACCCGTAAAGGCGTCTCCAAGCGGTTCAAGATCACGGGCACCGGCAAAATCCTGCGTCGCAAGCAGGGTCGCCGGCACCTCGCTGAGTGCAAGAATCGCAAGCGTAAGCGTAATCTCCGTAAGGTGGGCCTCGTCGCTGCAGTTGACGTCCACCGCCTGATGGAGTGCATGCCTTATTCGCATTGAGATGACCCCATGGCCGAATTCCCGGCCACTTCCGCTGCCGCCTGATCTTCTCCGAAGGTCTATGAATGGGTGAGACGGCACGGAAATTCCCACAAACAGCCCGTTCACAAACACAAAAACATGCCAAGAGCCACCAACGCGCCAGCGAGCCGCAAACGCCGCAAGCGCATCCTAAAGAAGGCCAAGGGTTTCTACGGAGCCCGTTCCCGCCTGTATCGTTATGCCAAGGACGCCATTTTTAAGGCGCAAACCTGGGCGACGCGTGACCGCAAAACCCGCAAACGGAACTTCCGTGCCCTGTGGATTACCCGTATCAGTGCGGGTGTTCGCCAGCGCGGAATGACCTACAACCGCTTCATGGAAGGCCTCAAGGCTCTCGGAGTGGAACTCGACCGCAAGGTCCTCGCCGACATGGCTGTCGAAAATCCTGCCGCGCTCGACGAACTCGTCGCGCAGTCGAAGGCAGCGCTCGAAGCCAAGGTCAAAGCCGCGGCCACTGCCGCAGCCTAAACCGGCCAGCGGGTAATCAGTCAACCAGCGGCCACTCCAGAAATGGAGTGGCCGCTTTTCTTTTGAGGCGGCAATGCCGCATTGACTTTTACCTCCATGTGCTGAGTTTTTCGCACTTCAAACCGACCACGCATGACCATGAAAAGACTCCTCTTCTTCCTTCTCGCTTCCAGTCTCTCTCTCCTGTCGTGTAAGGCGCAGGAGAAGGCCGCGACTGCTCCGCCCATCGAAGGGCTGTCGGCAAATCAAATCGTGGAGATGGTTCACATGAGTCGCGCTCTCGGCAAAGATCCCAAGGACCGCGTCATCTTTCAGGGGGAACTCTCCCGCGGCGGTAAGTCGGTGCCGTTCAGCATCGAACTCAATCTGAACCTGATCCGCTTCACTTTTGAAAATCCCCGGCAGACGATCAATCTGGACATCACGGAGAAGGGCTATCGTTTGAAGGAGGTGACCGCCGGCTCGAACAAGGAAGTGCCGGCCGCGCTCTATGGGAGCGGCGTGCGGGGGACGGATCTGACCTACGATGATCTCTCGATGCGCTACCTCTACTGGCCGAAGAAGACGAAGATCGGTGAGGAGTCCATCAAGACGAGGAAGTGCTATGTGGTGGACCTCTTCAACCCGCAGCGGCTCGGCGATTATTATCAGGTGCGGATCTTCGTGGACAAGGAGAGCGGCGGACTGATGCGGATGATGGCCTACGACTGGAACGGAAAGCTGATCAAGAGTTGCACCGTGACCGCCGGCATGAAGGTGAATGGCGCCACGGTGCTCAAGAGTATGGAAGTGGTGCGCTACGTTCCCGGCAGTAAGAAAGTGGCCGGCGAGACGACATTCGAACTGCGCAAACCGTAGCCGGATCAGGGTCCGACGAGGCTTTCAGTCTGTTCCAGCACCCGCTGAAACGGGACGCCGGTCAGCAGGCCGAAGGAGTCGTGGCGGCTCAGCTTTGAGCGCGTGATGGCCGGACTGGTGATGCCGCAGAGAAATCGCGCGAGGCAGCGGGCGGTGCGCAGGGCAGGGTGCTTTTCAGCGTGCAGCGCGTGGATGGCGGTGACATCTTCGCTGGTGATCTGCGGGATGGGCGACTGGGGAATGTCGAGAGGTTCCGTGCGGGGCTTGCGGCAGTTGCCGCAGTGACCACAGGGCTGCGGGAATTTTTCGCCGAAACGATGGAGGAGAAACTGTGTGAGACACCCGGGATGTGAGGCGAAGGCGATAACTTCGTTGAGGCGCGAGATGTCCCGGACTTCACGGTCGAGGAAACGCTGAGCGAGGGCCTCCGCGAGCTGCTGGGTGTTGCGGATGGCGGCGCTTTCAGAGAGACGGAAAACGTGGCGCAGCTTTGAGGGCTTCACCAGGACGTCGCCGGACTCTTCGAGAGAGGTCAGGGCTTTCTGAATGCGTTCGCGGGATTCGCCGAGGGCGGCCGCGGAGTCGTCGAGGACGAGCGTGAGGTATTTCCAGCCGCGATTTCCACTGGCGAAGAGGGCGCTGAGAAACTTTTGCTGCGCAGGCTTGTGGCCGGCGAGGATGCGTTCTTCGGTTTGGATGAACTGGACCCGGCAGCCCGCGTAGAATGAGCCCACTGGCGCGAGGACGCCGTCCATTTCCAGATAGGTTAGGATCGTCTCCAGAACGAGCGGACGGACGTCCGTGGACTGCGAGACGTCGTAGCGCGAGATGTCGAATCGTTCACCGAGTCGCAGCAGGTGATCCACGACCATGCGGACGGCCTGCACGGTGGGAGTGTCGCCGTAGGTGAAGTTTTCCAGAGCGATCCGGTCGTCGGCGCAGGCGTAGAGCGCACAGAGGGAGGGCTTGCCATCGCGTCCGGCACGGCCGGTTTCCTGCATGTAGTTCTCCAGCGTCTTCGGGAGGTTGTAGTGGAAGACGCCGCGGATGTCCGCCTTATCAATGCCCATGCCGAAAGCGATAGTGGCGACAATGATTTCGCACTGCCCGGACATGAAGGCATCCTGCGCCTCCGAGCGCACTTCGTCCGGCAGACCGGCGTGATAGGCCCGCGCATTCAGGCCCGCGCGCTGGAGGTGAGTGGCGACAAACTCGGAGGTTTCCTGAAGCGTCACATAGACGATGGCCGGACGCACTTTCGACTTCTCCAGTTTCTTCGTGAGCATGGCCAGTCGCTTCTTCGCCGGTGCCGGAACAATATGGAGATGAAGATTGGGGCGGTGGAAGGACGTCTGTACATGGTCGGCGTCGGCGATGCCGAAGGACTTGCAGATATTCGCAGCGACTTCCGGTGTCGCGGTGGCCGTGAGGGCGAGGACCGGGTGCAGGTTCAGAGTTTTCGCGACTTCCGAGAGGCGCAAATACTCGGGACGGAAATTGTGGCCCCATTCCGAAATGCAGTGGGCCTCATCAATGGCGAGGAGCGATACTTTCATCCGCCGGAGACGACCGATGAAGGTCTCATTCGAGAGGCGCTCAGGGGCGATGTAGAGCAGCTTCAGCTTTCCTGCGGCCATGTCGGCGTAGAGTTGGGAAAGCTCCGCCGGCGTGAGGGTGGAGTCGAGCCGGGCTGCCACGATATTGCGCCGGCGCAGAGCTTCCACCTGGTCCTTCATGAGTGCAATGAGCGGAGAGACGATCAAAGCGGTGCCGTCGCGGACGAGTGCCGGGAGTTGGTAGCAGAGCGATTTCCCGGCTCCTGTGGGGAAGAGTGCGAGCGAGGATCGCCCGGCGATGAGTGCCTCGACGACGGATTCCTGTCCTTCTCGAAAAGTGGAGAAGCCGAAGTGCTTCTTGAGGAGAGTGCTGAGCGGTGTGGTGGCGTCGGCCATAGGAATGCAGTGACCCACGGGAAGCCGCCTGGCCGCAACGGCAACAGCGCACGGGACGGAATGCACCCGGGGGCAACATTGTGCTCGACTTGCGGGCTTCATCGCGAATAAATCATTCCAACACCAACCGCCAAAATGATTTGTCCCTACTGCCAAGGCTCGCTCTGCGAAGATTCGCAGGCGTGCCCGCGCTGTGGTCTGACCATGGAGAAAGCCGGGGCGTTTTTCGGCACAGTGCCGCGACTGGTCCCCGGAGTGAGTGACTCCGCCGGAGTGCTGAGCGGCGCGGATATTCGCAGCATGGGCCGGAGGATCGCCGCATTTGAACGGCGGTTTCCTCAGTGTGGATTCGGCGTGGCCTTTGTAGCCCTGGGTAAGGATATTCCGGGGGCTGCCTATACTTTCTGGGTGTTCAACCGGACCTACCAGGCCGGGGGCCTCAATCAGGGTTCGCGTAACCGCCAGATTCTTCTGCTGGTGGATACCACAGGTACAGGTGCATGGCTCACGATGGGCTACGGGCTTGAGCCATTCGTTAGCCAGAAGACGATGGACGCCTGCCTGCAAAAGGTCCAATCGCACCTGGAAGCGGGGAACTGGAGGGCGGCCGTTTCTGATTTGCTCGCTGCCCTGGAGGTGGCCATGCGGGAAATTGTGAAGTCTTTCACAAGGATGTACGGTCTGCCGCCGCCGCTCCCTGATCAATCCCCGGGGCTCGGCTCGCCCTCAACAGCATGGTAAAGATATGACGACTCCTGGTTCCCGCCCATGCGACGATGTCGGCCGTGAGAGGATACTTTCGGCCGCGGATGGATATGCCGAACTGGGATTGCCCGAACTGGCGTGGGAGGAGGTGGATTCGCTTTCTGACGAGGAGCGCAACTTGCCGGAAGTGCAGGAGGTGATGCTGGGACTGCTCATTCGGCAGCACCGATGGGAGGAGGCAGTCGCAACCGGGAGCCGCCTCTGCGCGATGGCGGTCTGCCGGCCTTCGGCCTTTATTCACACTGCTTTCGCGCTGCACGAGTCGGGGCGGACTTCCGAGGCTCAAGCGATTCTGCTCGCCGGACCAGAGTCATTGCGGAAGGAGCCACTCTTTCATTACAACCTCGCCTGTTACCTTGCCGTGGCCGGCAACCTCCAGGACGCCGAGGTCGAGCTTCGAGTGGCCTTCCAAATGGATAACTCTCTGCGCCAGCATGCACGCACGGACCCTGACCTGAAGTGTTTCAGGGAGATTGTGTGAAGTCTGCCCGTCGTTCCAAAGGCGGGCCTCACTTCGACATGGTCAGCGCAATCTCCACATCCGAGCCTTGAGGCAGTTCCGCCGCGATGTCCTGGGTTGCTCTCACGAGGCGATGATTCGCGAAGATGGCACCCCCGTTCATGCTGACTACTATAAGGATGAGAACTACGAGGGTGCGCCGGGCGGAATTCCAGCTGCGGCTCCCTTGATCGCTAGTGTCTATGGCTGCGGAGCGGCGAGCGAATTTCAGAGCCATCCGGATCGAGACCAGAAGGCCGATATTCAGTAGCAAAACCATGCCCGTAAGGACCTTGGCGTAGAGATTCATAGAATCGAGTGGTGACATCGTGGCGTGGGCTTTGGTTCGAGAAGGGGGATGGCCTGATTACTTCAATAAATACAGTAATAGTGGTAATTACGCAATATCTAATTTTATCAAATCAATTCCCTTAATAAAAACCGCTAATCTCCACGATTCGTGCTGTCATCTCTGATAAAATCTACAGAATTTAGTTGCAAAAACTGTAAATTGCGGTAATTATCACCACCTCAACCATTCCCTCAACGCCATCCCAACCCTCAACCGGACACCTCAACCCATGAATCAACAGCCAGAACTCAACGAAGCCCGTCTCGAACGCCTCATCCTTGGAGCAGCCGCGTCTTGTGTGGCGGCGATGGTTTACCTGCTCATCTCTACGATCCTGGCATAGGGATCAGATTCCGACGAAGCGTCCCGCACCTGGCTATGGAGCAGTCAGGCAGAATGGAATGGCAGCCTGGCCGGGTTAGTCGCAGGAAGCCCCGAAGCACCGCTAAAGGCGTCGAAGCAGCACGCTCCCGAGGGCGCAGGCCATGGCGAGGAAGTAGCACCATGACTCGACGCTCATCCGGGTTTCCACGGACGGGATGTTTGCCTTCACTTCGGCTGCGGAGAAAACGGGTGCCGCAGCGAGCGCGGGGGGCAGCGATTGCGCCAGTCGGTACTCACCGGGCGACGGGCGGGTGTAGTGCAGGACTTTGACTTTACCGTTCTCCACATCCCGCAGGCGGACTGTGAGCTTCTCTTTTCCGGCGAGTGGAACGGAGGCTGCGTAGCGGCCGAGTCCCGTTTCGGAGACTGTCACCGGGATTTCCGAGCCATTTTCATCTACAGCTTTGGCGTCCCACTTGATGTTGCTGACTGGAGTGCCGTCTGTTTCGCGGCGGCGGATGTCGAAGGTCCATTCTTCATTCACCACCATGGTGCGCACCTCCATGCCCTGAATATTCTTCGGTCTCAGAATGGAACGCAGCACCTGAGCCCAGAACTTCCCGCAACCGTCCCAGGCCAGCCATTCGCCCCCCCATTTCTCGGTAAGGTCTGAAGTGAAGCAGAGCCCCTGCCCCAGCCCGAAACGCCCGACGGCAAGCAGAGGATCGCCGGTTTCGGCGCTGAGAATCGTCTGCGTCACGGGCTTGGCCTCCGTCATTACATAACCAAGCGAGGACGGCAGATTGTCGGAGTATCCGGCCAGCATCGGATGCTCACTCGTCACCACTGGCGCAAAGACATCCTCTTTGATCGCGCTCTTGCTCGCCTGCATGGTCTCGCGGGTGAAAATCTGCGGCACGCCAGCCGGATCCCGGGCGGCGTAGAACCTGCCTTTCCCGATTTCCGCGATGCTTTGCAGCAATTCCCCCGCCGCCCCATCGCCCAGCGCTACCGTGCTCACGGTCACGCCGCTGTCCGCGAGCGACTGCGTCAGTTCCGCAAAGCCCCGGTCCTCGGTCTGTCCGTCAGTCAGGCAAATCATGTGCTTCACTTTGGCTGAGCAGGCATCGAGCAACTGTTTCGCCTGCTGCATAGCCGGATACATGTCCGTGCCGCCTCCGGTCTCGATGGTATCAATCGCCGCCTGGATGCCGCTCTTCTCCGATGCGCGCCGCATGTCGCTGATAAGATAGGCCTCGCTGTCGAACGCCACCACCGCCACCTGATCCTGCGGGCCTAGAAGTTCCACACTCGCCTTTGCTGCCTGCCGCGCCATCTGCAGCGGCAGACCTTCCATGCTCCCGCTCCGGTCAATGATCAGCACCATCGCCAGCGACGGCTTTTCCTTCTGCTTCTCGAATCGGCTCACCAGCGGCAGCACCTCCTCTACGGGTGTCTTGTAATACCCGCCCAGTCCAAACGAGTTCTCGCTGCCCATCATCGCAAGGCCGCCGCCAAAGTCCTGCACGTAACTCTTCAGCAGTCCCATCTGCCGGATGCTCATGCTCGTCGCCGGGATGTCGGCCAGCACCACTGCGACCCGCGGGTCCTCCTCGAGCAGCGCGCCGGCC
>JANOZA010000299.1:0-4432 GCA_031429155.1 Verrucomicrobiota bacterium
GCGCCCGTGCCTCGCTTCACCACCGCTGACGCCCCGTCCGCACGTCACTCCCCGGAGTGAGACTGTCCCAAGCCCGACCGCGAATCGTTCAACAACGGTTAGCATTGGGGCTCCGCCCAGTGCTAACCATGGTCATTCGCCCTTGGTTGGTGTTGGTGACTGTCCATAGAAAGAGTTCAGTCGATGAGTGGAATAGATGAGACGGCGAAACGGAACTTCGACTCTCCCTGTCGTAAATGAAAAATGTCGTCCTTCTGATCGTTGATCCACCAGAAACTGACGCAGACCAATCTGGTGCCACCTGGCCAATGACGAATATCCAGCCACATGTTGGAACTGTCAGACGTATCTGCTCCAGTGATATGAGGCCCCAGCGAAGTTAATCTGCCCGTGAGTCTGTCATACTCAAAGATGAAGTGTGATGAGCCAAAAGGCTCGGGGCGATCCCCAGAGTTTATGACGAGCCGCAGGCGTTCCGGCGGGTGCCTCAGCAGGTCGAGTCTCGAAGTGAGTTCACGATTGCGGACCCCAAGCGGGATGTGGGCGTAGCTTTCCTCTGCTGACGCGTCCACGATAATCCTATCGGGCGAATGGCGGGGGCGATACAAAGCACCAAGGAATCTCGTCGCAACTTTGATGTCAGAGGGCTCCATCGCCGTCGAACGGATCTGCTCAGGTGCGGACTTGGGTGAGCTACATCCGGCGAGGAGAAATGCTGCGGCTGCAACTATTGCGATTCTCATGGCGTGCTCGAGTTGGGCGAACAGTCTTAATAGGTGTCCACCTGGACAGTTCTGCAAAAAAGATGGCGGACAGTGTGCATCAGGGTGTCGGGAGGGGATGGCGGTTGGTGCCGGGAGGATGGGGTGGCGGAGTGTTTCCAGAGCGGGCGGTTTTGTCAATGAACAGACAGTCCGCAGATGGTGGGGCACCGGGGATGGCGGTGCCCGGGCTGCGTGGCGGATGATGGCGGGCGGCGGACGGAGGGGAGCAGGCGGCCGCAGGCCGGGGGCGGATGGCGAAGGCTGGCAGCCAGAAGGTGGGGGGCGGCCACGTTAAATTATTGGCGTTGAATTAATCGTGCGGCCTGTGGTTTCATGCCTCGTCGGGGGCTGCCGAGAGGTTCGAAACGGATAACCGGCTCAAAATCAGGGGTATGTATCGCAACTTAGTCCCCAAACCGTCTGAAAACACCCCCTTGAGTAGGCTTACTCAACCCATGAGTGAGCTCACTCAACCCATTGAGTGAGCCTTCTCAATCCATTGAGTGAGCCTGTTCAACCCATTGAGTGAGCCTGCTCAATCCATTGAGTGAGCCTGTTCTACCCATTGAGCGAGCCTGTTCATTCCATTGAGTGAGCCTGTTCAACCCATTGAGCGACCCTGCTCATTCCATTGAGTGCCCCAGATCAACTCCCAGAGCCGGCAGGGAGCGGCAGGCGCTTCCTGCCAAAAGAAACGCAGCGCCGGGCGCGGGGAATGTCTCCCCGCCCGGCGCTTTTTTGTGGGGCGGAGGGGAACGGCGCTACCCGGGTGCGCTGGCGGATCCCGCTCGCAGGCAGATCGTCGCTCAGAGTGACTTGAGGAATTTTATGATCGCCGCGCGGTCGGCGGCGGGCAGGGTGCGGAAGGTCTCTTTCGATTTCTCGCCTTCGCCGCCGTGCCAGAGGATGGCTTCCTCCAGGGTGCGGGCGCGGCCGTCGTGGAGGTAGGCTTCGCCGCCACTGACGCCTGCGGTGAGGCCGATGCTCCAGAGAGGTGGCGTGCGCCATTCGCTGCCGCTGGCGGTGCCTTCGCCCATGTTATCGGCGAGGCCTTCGCCCATGTCGTGCAGCAGCAAGTCGGTGAAGGGTTGGATGCGCTGGCTGCGCAGCTCGGCGAAGGGATGCTGCGCGCTGGTGGTGAAGGAGGGCGTGTGGCAGGCGGTGCAGTTGGCTGTAGTGAAGAGTTGCTCGCCGCGCCGGGCGTCGGGGTCGGCGAGGTCGCGGCGCGCGCTGACTCCGAGCGTGGCGGTGTAGCGGGTGATGTTCGCGAGGTCGGTGTCGGCGAGTTCCGGCTTGGGAGTCTTGGTGATTTCTTCGCCATCCATAGCCAGGAAGATCGCGGTGCTCACGCCCATGTCGCTGTTGAAGGCGTGGGCGATTTGGTGGCTGAGGCGCGGCTGTCCAGCCTTGTAGCCGAAGCGTCCGAGGCGGGGCTGGTTGGTTTCGGGGTCGGTGACGATCTGTGGGCGGCCCGAGATGCCGTCCTTGTTGGCGTCGAGGGGATCGGCCAGGGCGAGCACGTCACTCTCGCGGATCGCTTCGAGCAGGCCGAGGCCGACGAGTTGTGGCGTGAGCCGGGCTGAGAAATGTGAGGGCGTCTCGCCCTTCCATGCATACACCGGCTGGCGCAGAGTGAACGGCGTGCCGTCGCCGTATTGGCCCGCGACGTCCACGTAACTTGAAATCGTCACCGCGCCTTCTGCGGCCCCGCTCGCAGATTGTGATTGCAGGGCACCGCCGAGTTTCGGATGCGGCGTGCCTTTTGCATCGCTGCCGACTTTGATCACTGTTTGAAACATGGGCGCACCAACGGCAGGCAACAGAGCGCGGCCGTTGTTCACATGGCAGGCGACGCAACTGCTCGCGACGAAGCCGGGGCCGAGCTTTTCCCGCTGCTCTTCATAGACGGGATTGCCAGGCTCCGAGTGTTTGCCGTCCGCGAAATCCGTGTGCAGCAAGCGCCGCCCGAGCATGAACGGCTGCGCGCTCACCGGCGCGATGTTCCCCGCCATCTGCTTGAAGCGCTCCTTCGGCTCGTCCGAATACTGATATGGCAGAGTCGTGAGGCCGCCCATCCACGCCTTTTCAGGCAACGGCGTGGAGTCGAGTCGCTCGCCCTTTCCCTCCCACGGGACGATGCCCTGCCCGACGACATAGAGCACTGTCGTGCCGTAATAGTTATTGCGCCCGTTCTTCACTTTCCTGATGAACTGGCTGATTTCCATCTCAATCGCGTCGCCCTTTTGCAGCGGTCGCTTCGCGACCACGTTCGAGGACAGGGTGACTGAGTAGTGATTCGGTGAAACCTCCGGCGCGAGCTTGTTGAGGTGATACTCGGCCTCGGTCGTCATGCCGCGGAAGAAGGCGCGGAATTCCGGCGCTCCCAGCGGCGCGAGCGTGACGTAATTGACCGTGATGTCCTTTCCGCCTTTGGCCACGCGGTCCACGATTTCGATTTCGATGGTCCGCTCCTCCCAGTAGAAGCTCAGATAGTGGTCGTAGGAATGGAACTTCGCCTCCCGCGCATGACGGTCACGCGCCCTGTCGGCGAAGCGTGTGACCAAAGCCTCGGAGGTGTCCGCTGTCGTCGCGGGTTCGAGCTTCGTGGTGGCGTCGAATAGTGGAACGGGTTGCTGCGCAAAGGCGGCGGCGCAGAGAGCGTGGCAGACGAAGGGGGCGAGGAGTTTCTGGGTTTGGTTCATGGGAAATGGATGGAGGCTCACGGCTTTCCGGTTTGGAAAATGGCGCGCAATTCGGCGTCGCTCATGACACGCGAGAGGATGGCAAATTCATCGAACGCGGCGGCGAGTTGGCGCTGCGTGTCGCCACGCCAGTTGCCGAGTTCGGCTGTGCCTGCGTGCAGCGCGGGAGGGGTGAAGGATGCGCCGCTGCCGATCAGTTGCCCGTTGCCGTAGTGGCGGATCGTCGTGCCGTCGAAGGTCGTGGCGAGCATGAGCCATTGGCCGATGCGATCAGAAGAGACAAATGGGGCGCTGTTTACCGCTTCCCAGTCAACGCGCGGGCGCCCGAGGTCGCGGCCGATTTCGAGACGAAGTTGTCCGCTCCTGGTGACGTGCCAGCGGAGCGCACCGGGCTGCTCCGTGTCTGAGGCGAGCAGGACGTTTTGCCAACGGGGGAGAGCGTCCACCCGCACCCATGCAAGGAGTGTCATGGAAGTCATCGACTGTGCCGCGGTGAAGCGAACGCGATCACTCTCGCTGCGAAATTGCAACGCCTTCTTACCCGGCCAGCGGCCTTCCGTCCACGCGCTGCCAATGATGTCGCCCTGCGAGTCCGGCGCCGCGCCTGCGCGTTGATTCGCGATGCTCCGTGCTCCGGCGTCATCGAACACGTAGTGAACGACGGTGGCCGGATCGGCACTAAGCCGGCTTGAGGCGCCGCGCCACGCGGCGAGCCGCTGGACACCGGCCTCGGCGTCGCGCCGGGTGAGTTCCTCCTCGGTGACAAACCCGGCGCGTGCGGCGGGAATGGTCTGAAGCGAACTGCCGTCGAGACGCACCGCTTCGCCCGTCTGGAGTGCACGCAGCGCAATGGTCGCGGAGTTGACCTCCACTTTCCCCTGAAACACATGCACCTCTGGAGCGCCGCCGCTGCCGATGCTGAATCCAAAGTCGGTGCCGCGATCCACGACTTTCATTGTCGGCGAA
>JANOZA010000300.1:0-3530 GCA_031429155.1 Verrucomicrobiota bacterium
GCGCTGAGGCCCTTGTCCTCTTTCACCACTTTGAATTCGATCGGAAGCCCGTGGCAGTCCCAGCCGGGAATGTAAGGCGTCTCGAATCCCGCCATCGTCTTTGATTTCAGCACGAGATCCTTGATGACCTTGTTCAGCGCGGTGCCCATGTGGACGTCGCCGTTCGCGAATGGCGGGCCGTCGTGGAGGAGGAACCTCGGCGCGCCCTGGGCCTTCCGCCGCTGCTGGATGCGCTGGTAGAGCCCGGCCTTTTCCCACTTCTCCAGCCGCTGCGGCTCGCGAATGACGAGATCCGCCTTCATGGGGAAATCGGTCTTCGGGAGGTGGACTGTGTCTTTGTAGTTGGGGGCGTCGCTCATAGGAAAAAGGCGCGCATCCTAGTACCGCCTCCCCGGAGGGAAAGAGAAAATGCGGACGCTCTTCCCGAGGTGTCCCGTCATTCCCGGGCGACCCGGAAATAGAGGCGCTCAGCCGTGTCCGGCAGGCCGGTGACCAGGGACTCAGTGAGCGTGCCGGCGGAAGTGACGCGCGTTTTGACCGTGGTCCATGTGTCGAGGTCCGCGGATTGTTCGATGCGGTAGGCGACCCATGGTTCCGAGCGCCAGCGGAGGAGCAGCCTGCGGGTGGCGGCGGGCGGGGTGTCGGGAGTGAGGGTGTGCAGCACGATGGCGGGCTGGTGGGTAATGTTCAGCCTGACGGCGCCGCGGTCATCGGCAGTCGCGCCGCCCACGGAGATCCGGTAAGTGACACCTGCGGTGGCGCGGAAAGTGAGCCGGCTCTGTGGCGTGCCGGGAGCGGAGTCGTTGTTGGCCGCGATGAGCGCGAGGCTGCCGAGGGTGTTGCCTGAATAGACAGCAAGCAAGGTGTCGATGGCGCTGCCGAAAGTGTCTGCGCTGAAGTCGCCGGTGGAGGGCGCGCTCCATGAGAACCAGAGCGAGGCGCTGGAGGGACCGCCCTGGGCAGGCTCGCCCGCTTCCGTGGTAGCGCCGCAGTTATTGGCGGAAATGGCGAGCGAGGCTGCGGAGCCAAGGCTGGCGGCGGAGGCGAAGGCATCGTTCGCTGGCGGAGCGGACGGGGAGAGATGGAGTTGAATGGCACCGCCGGCTCCATCGCGGGCCCGCACCCGGAAGTGATATGCCGTTCCTGCGGATGCAGTGAAACAGACGGCAGAAGCCACACCGCCGCCGTCGTTGTCGTCACTGGCGATGCTGACGAGTGAGAGCAGGTCAGTGCCCGTGAGGACATCGAGGACACTATCGAAACTGCTGCCGGTGGTATCCGCGCGCCAGACGCCACTGGAGGGCGCGGTCCACGTCCACCAGACGGATTTGGCGGCTCCGGATTCAGAGTGTTCGCCGGGTTCGATGGTCGCTCCGTCATTGCAGGATGCAGCCCGGGCTGAGGAGCCCGACAGCGGCAATGCGGCGGCGAAATCATCATTCAAGGGACGGAGCGGCAGGTCCGGCTGGACCGTGGTGGTGAATGGCGCCGGGCCGATGGTCGGGCCCGGGCCGCCGAGAAGACTGAAGACGCGCGGATGCCAGGCTGTATGATTTCCGGCGGCGCCCCACAGGCTGAGAAACGCGGGGCCGCTCACCTCATTATAGACTACCTCGATGTCGTAGGTCCCCGGCGTCAGGAATACATGCCCGAAAACATCCGCGCCGCCGCTCGCTGTTTGGAATCCGTCGGGCAGCGCCGTGGGCATCGTCCGGGGAACGTCGGGTGAGGACACCGACCAGTTGCTGCTGCCGGGAATGCGCAGCCGTGCGCCATCGTCGCAGAGGAGGCAGAATGTGTAATCGCCCGCGGTGGTGATGCGCAGAGTGGAACGGGCGCCGAGCGCGAACTCTTCTTCGTTGCCAGGCAGATTCCCCGGGAACGCCGCCTGGGTCAGCCCGTGGCCGCCGCCGCCCGCCTCGGGATCGCGATAGTGGAGAATCGGATTATTGATGGTGATGGTATTGGGCTGCGGCGTGCCGGACCAGTGGGCGAAGACCTGGGAGAGGGCATCCGCCAGAGTGGCCGCGCCGTTGTAAATGACGCTGACGTTCCATCCGCTGGCCAGCGAGCATGCCTGCGAGAGGCGCACGTGATCAATTTCCCACGAAGGATCACTCCTGCGGACACTGTTGTCATAGGAGGCGAAGAACTCGAGTTTCACGGTATCCTCGGCGTCAAGGACTCCGAGGCTGGCGATGCTGGTGCTGAACGAGGTGACGTAGGATGGTGAGTCTCCGACGAACGCGTCCTGGCCATGGAGATCCGCCGGGCTCGCGGGTTCGACCCTGCCGAAGTAGCCGTTTTCCAGAAAGCTGGCTGCGGGCACGGCACCGAAGGGTGCGCCGTTGATGCTGACGCGGAGTTGTCCGCCGTCCCAGTTGCCGCCCTCGAAGCTGTAGCGGTGGGTGAAATAAAACAATGCCTCGCCGGTGCAGGTCGCGGTGATGACGGGGCTGCTCAGATACGTGGAGGGCGAGGCTTGCGCGAGGCCATTCTGCCCGGCGGTGGCCCAGGTGCCGAGGGCGGCGCTGTAGGTCCACGGTCCCTCGAATGGCGCGTTCGTATTGCTCACGGTCCAGCCGCCGCCGGTGCCGGTGAAATTCTGAGTGTAAACATTTACTGCCTCCGTCCCCGGGTCGAGCGTGCCGCCAGGTGAAGTGTCACCGATGAGGCGGAAGCTCTCATCCACTGTCTGACGTGCGCCGCGTGCGGCGAAGACTTCGCAGTGCGCGCCGCCGTCGCGATCCCAGGTGAGAAATTCCACGGCATAGACGCCGGGCCGCAAAGTGCAGACGCCCAGCGTGTCGGAGTTTCCAGTCAGACCCGGAAAGCTGAGCGTGCCGCCGCTGTGCGCCGGGTTGGCGGGGTTGAGGTTATTGAGCCGGGTGCTGGAGCTGAACGTGGCTCCGAAGACACGCAGCCTTGCGCCCTCGCTGCTGGAAAATCCGAACGTGTATTCGTCCTCCTCCATGATCTGGATGAACGTTCGCGCCACGGTGACGAAGTCGTTGTCGTCGCCGTTAGTGAGCCCCTGCGGCGTCCGGTTGTTGGAAGCGAACGGCTCCCTGGGGGAGAAGAATCCGCCGGTGCCGGGAGCGTCAGGATCGTGGCGGTTGAGAAACGCGGTGGTGCTGCTCACGACCGTGGCCGCGGGGTCGGCGGCGAGCGCGAGGGCATCGGCCAGCGACTGCACGGGCGTGGCGGGCGAGCGGAAAATCTCCCGCACCTCCCATGCGTAGTCGGCGCTGATGCCCGCTTCCACCGCGCCGAGGTCTGAGAGACCCCACATCACGCGCGGTAAGCCGCGCTGGTCGGTGAAATACGGCGAATCCGCGCTGCGGTCCAGCGCGGGGCTTGTGGCGCGCGGCGGCATCGTTTGCGTTGGACCACCGTAGTAGCCGAGTGGGAATAACTGCGGCGCGGCGGCGATGGCGGCCGGGCCGGAATCGGTGCCGTTCCCTTCGAATGATTGAATGAGGTTTGCACCGACCCGGGTGAGTGCCCCTGCATCGATAATGTCCGCACCG
>JANOZA010000301.1:0-16858 GCA_031429155.1 Verrucomicrobiota bacterium
CCACACTTGTGGCCACCGGCGGGCAGGCAGTTTGACACTCCACGGCCCACGTGGTTTCCGATGGGAGGACTGCCGGGAGATCTGGCGAAGGAGTGGCGGGAGCTGCTGTCAAAGCTCGCCGCCATCTCCAGCGCATGAGCAAAAAGACAGTCGCCCAGCAACACGCTAAGTGAGCTGCCCCAGCGGGCGGCCGCAGTGGGTTGCGAACGGCGGAGTTCCGCGCCGTCCATGATGTCATCGTGGACGAGCGTGGCGAGGTGAATCATTTCCAGCACGATGCCGAGCTTCTCATGGTCGCCCCCAGCCTCGCCGCAGGCTCCGCCCGCCAGCAGGCTCAAGGCCGGGCGAATCCGCTTCCCGCTCGTGCCCAGCACGTAATCCACATAGCCCTCCACCGCAGGATCGAACGCTTTGGACTGGGCCCGGATTTGCTCCTCCACGGACACCAGACGTCCGGCAATGAGATGGAACGGGAATTCGAGAGACGGAGGAATGGACTTTGTGAAAGTTTTCACAAGCCTCCATTAGGCGGGCTATTCCGTGGTGTCAAAGGAAGGCTCGTTCCGGTCCCGCCGTCGTTGATCCTCCCCGTCCGGAGCCGCGGCAGGAATGGCGATGAATGACTTGCGCGGCTCTACGGATGGCGCTTGGTAGCCCCTCTTTGACCCCCATACTGCTCCTATGCCCAAGACAATTCTGACCCCTGACGAAGTGAAATCCATGCTTCTCGCCGTGGCCGACGCCATCATCGAGAACGAGCCGCTCTTGAGCGAGGCTGACCGCAATCTCGGCGACGGCGACCACGGGATCGGCATGGCGCGCGGCCTGACCGCAGTGAAGGAAAAACTAGCCGGCATGAGCGGCGCGGACGGCATAGACAAGCTCTTCAGCTCCGCCGGCATGGCGATGATTTCCTCCATGGGAGGTGCCAGCGGCGCTATTTTTGGCACCGTGTTCCGCGATGGCGGCAAGGCGCTGGCCGGTCGGACGGACCTCGACGCGGCAGGCTACGCCGACTTCCTCCGCGCCGCCTGCGACGGCGTCACCGCCCGCGGCAAAGCCAAGCCCGGGGACAAGACCATGGTGGACGCCCTGCATCCCGCTGCCGAAAAAGCCCGCGAAGTCGCCGGCCTTCCCCTCGCCGAAGCCATGGACGCCGTCGCCGCCGCCGGAGAAGCCGGACGCGATGCCAGCAAGGCCATGATCGCCACTCTCGGCCGCGCCAAGACGCTTGGTGAAGCCTCCATCGGACACCCCGATGCCGGCGCCTGCTCCGTCGCCATCATTCTCCGGACCATGAGCGACTTCGCGCAGGCATAAGCCCTAGCGCGAAAGTTCCAGCATCCTGAGCAGGGGCTTTTCCGCGCGCACCCGCACCGCCTCCGGCATCTCCACGCGCGGCTCCAGGTCGCGCAGGCAGCGGTAGAGTTTCTCCATCGTGTTCATCTTCATATAGCGGCAGTCCGCGCAGGCGCAGTGCTCCGTGGGGCCCGCGACGAACTCCTTCTCCGGGCACTCGCGGCGCAGTCGGTGCAGCATCCCGCTCTCCGTCGCGATGATAAATTGTTTCGCCGGATGGCTGCGGCAAAAATGCACCATCTTCTCCGTGCTGCACACCTCATCCGCCAGCAGCCGCACCGCGAACGTACACTCAGGGTGCGCCACCACCGGCGCGTCAGGATGCTGCTCCTTGATCTTGAGAATGCTGTCCCGCGTGAACTCCACGTGGACGTAACACGCCCCCTGCCAGAGATCCATCTTCCGCCCCGTCTGCTCCATGACCCACGATCCGAGATTCGCATCCGGCACGAACAGAATATTCCGGTCCGCCGGCGTCGCCTCCACCATCCGCTTCGCGTTCCCGCTCGTGCAAATGCAGTCGCTCAGCGCCTTCACCTCCGCGCTGCAGTTGATGTAGGCGATGACATAAAAATTCTTGTCCTCGTGCCTCCGCAGATACTCCTCCAGCGCCGGCCCCGGGCAGCTTTGCTCCAGCGAGCAGCCCGCATCCTTGTCCGGCAGCACCACGATCTTCGACGGATTCACGATCTTCGCCGTCTCCGCCATGAAGTGAACGCCGCAAAACACGATCACAGCCGCAGCCGTCTCCTTCGCCTTGTAGGCCAGCCCCAGCGAATCGCCCACAAAGTCCGCCACTTCCTGGATTTCCTTCACCTGATAATTGTGCGCGAGGATAACGGCATTCCGTTCCTGCTTAAGGCGGAGAATTTCTGTGTGGAGATCAACTGAGGGAGCTTGGGCAGTCATGGGGGATGGTGATGCCGCACGCGTCCGGCGCAAGCGGCGGAGTATTTATGAAAGCGGCCGCCAGCCGGTGTCCATGCCGGTGACTTGCTGAGGGTGTTTTCCTTTGGCTGGCCGCCACGGGCGGTCGTAGCGGATCATGGCGATGATGATGATAAGGAGCACCACCGGTGTGCCGACGAACATGGTCCCGATGGTCCCGGCGAGCAGGATGAAGGGCAGAAAAATCATGAGGGAAACGACGTGGCCTGTGGGGGCGATTTCGTAGGGGAGCAGGTAGAGTTTGAGATGCGCGCGGCCCAATTGCATGCCGGTGATGGCGTAGAGAAACTGCAGGCCGAGCGCTGACGGACCGCCGATCCAAAAGACCAGCCAGTCCTGCCGGCTCGTGTAGCGGCTCAATTCCTGGAGCCCGTTGTAAATGGCCGCCCCGCTCATCATGACCCAAAAGATGCCTATGCCCGCCACGATGAATCGCAGGGCCATGCTGCGGTAACCGGACGCGCCGATGATGCAGCCGCTCACCCCGGCGGACATGCTCATGACATTTACAGCCATGAGCACATTCGGAATGATCTCAAAGCCGCCGAGGAAGTAGCGCACCAGCAGATACGGCAGCAGTGAGAGCAGCGTGAGTCCGCAAAGCACGACCTGCACCAGCCACTTGCCGCCCACGATCTGCCACCGCGAGAGCCCGCCGAGCATGAGCAGTGAGGAATTGCCGCCCTGACTTTCCTCCTGGAGCGCCGCCAGCCCGCGCAGGGGCATGAGGACGACGACGAAGAGAAACGCGACCATCCAGAATGGCGATCCCACGCCCGCCGCTCCCCCGCGATCATATTCCACGCCCACCGCAATGATGGCCCCCGCCTGAACCGCGATGAACGGCGTGATGAACATCGGCGCGCGCAGCCCCTGCCGGAGTTCCTTCACCAGCATCGCCGGCAGGCGGTCGGAGAAGTCGTGGAGATGACTGGCGGAATCCATCCCTGAAAGTTGTAGCGCGCCTCTGCCGTCAGGCGAGCCGTGATTTTGTCGGGCTCATGGAGCGGCGCCGCTTCCAGCCGCCGTTAAAAACAATGCCCTGGAAGGGCACACTTATAGGAAAGGCGGAGGCCTCGCTGTGCGGGATGCGCTCCCCGTGTTGAAGTGCCGCTTCGCGGAGATGGCGGCAACGGCGGCTGGAAGCGGCGCCGCTCCATGCCTGTACGGTGGCCTCAAATCACACGATCATTCCCGCCATCCACTGGGATTTGCGCGCCGGTGGTCTTGGCGAAGATGTTGCCGGCCATGGCGCAGACCATGCGCCCGATGTCCACGCTTTTGATCTCCGTCTTCATCAGGTTGCGCGTTTTGTATTCCTCGACGGTCACACCGTAGCGCTGAGCGCTCTTGGCCAGCGCCTCCGGCGTCCAGAGTTCGGTATCGAAGACGGCGTCAGGGTGAATGATGTTCACACGCACTCCGGCGGGGGCGAGTTCCAGAGCGGCCACGCGGACGAGCTGGGTGACGGCGGCTTTCGCACAGGAGTAACTGCCGGCTCCGGCTCCGGGGGCTTTGACGTTGCGGCTGCCGACGAAGATCGCCGTCGCATCCACGCCGAGTTTGAGGAAGGGCACGCAGCTTTGCAGCAGACGCATGTGGCTCGTTAGATTCACCTCCATGCTCTTCGCCCAGTTCACCGGGTCCATGTCTTCAAAATTGGCACCGGCAGTAAAGATGCCGGCGTTGCTCACGAGAATGTCGAGCCCCCCATACGTGCGGACTACATCCTCCACGGCTGCCTGGACTTTCGGGTAGTCGGTGAGGTTGAGGACGACGCCATCCAATCCGTCATGGCCCGAAAGCCGCTCCCTGGTTTCCGGATTCAGATCCATACCCACGACCGCCGCGCCCTGTGCCTGAAGGGCGAGCGCGATGGCTTTGCCAATGCCGGCCGCTGCACCGGTGACGATGGCTACTTTTCCCTGAAGCGGTTTCGGCGCGGGGGCTTTCTTGAGCTTGGCCTGTTCGAGATCCCAGTATTCGATCTCGAACAAATCCTTCTCCGGCAGCGCCACCCAGCCCCCGGCGGCTTCGGCCTGCTGAATCGTCCTCACCGTATGCTGCACGATGTCGCGGACGATGCGCGCCTCCGGCAGGCTGGCCCCAAACGCCACTGTGCCCTGCCCGGGCAGCACGCCCCAGCGCGGTGAAGGATCGAGCATCGTCTGGCCAGACTGATTTCTCTCAAAGTATTCGGCATACGCCGCCGTGTAACCCGCCACCGCAGCCTCGTCATTCAAGATGGCCGGGATGCGCTTCGTCCGGATGCTGTGATCCGGTGTCAGCGTCCCCCTCGTTGCGAGCGACGCCACGTCGCCCCGGCTGGCGAAGCCCGCAGCCTCGTCGCTGAAATCTCCGAGCGCAAAGCACGCCAGTCCACGCGCTTTGCTCACTGCCTGACGGTGCGCCGCCAGCTTCCGCAGCGCCGCGTTGTCCGCACAAAACGTTTCCATGCCGACGGAGTCAGGACCACCGCCGCGTTTCTCCAGAGCCGCTTCGGCTTCACTCACCAGCTTGATCATCCGCTCGTAACTCTCCTGCGCAGTCGCGCCGAAGGTGAAGATGCCATGCTGCATGAGAATGAGGCCCTCGACCTTCGACCAGTCGGCATTCTTCGTCAGTTCGCGCACGGCTTTGCCAAGGAGAAATCCGGGCATCACATACGGCACGATGATAACGCGCTCGCCCCACGTCGCCCGCACGAGGTCGAGTCCGTCGGGTTGATTCGTCACCGCCACGACAGCATTGGAATGAGTGTGATCCACAAACTTTTGCGGGAGCACTGCGTGGACGACGGCCTCGATGGAGGGATTTGGCGAATCCGGATCCAGCATCGCCGCCCGCTGCTCGCGCACCATGTCGGCATCGCTCAGCGACGCGAGGTCCGCCATTTTCAGAAGCACGGACATCTTCACCGCCGCGAAGCCGTTCGCCCCGATCGTCGCGAGGTCACCACCGCTGCCTTTTATAAAGAGCACGTCCTGCGGTTCTCCGAAAAAGTCCGACACCGTGCTTTTTACGGAAGTATTTCCGCCGCCGTGGAGCACGAGCGCAGGCTCGCGCCCCAGCAGGCGTGAGGTGAACACGCGGAGGGAGAGATCGCTTTCGGAAAAGGCGGCGGCTTCAGAATCGGACCAGAGGCTTTGCATAGATGGACGCAGTCGTGGGACGGAAATCCGACGCGCTCAAGCAGACGTTTCCCTTTCCGGTCCCCGGTCCAATCGGGCTACTTCTTCTCATCCCTCTGCTGACGCTCGCGGACGTCAAAGCGGATCGGCAGGCCGGCGTAGGTCATCTTCTTCCGCAGGGTGTTTTCAAGGTAACGCGTGTAGGTCGGCGTCATGAGTTCACGATGGTTCACGAAAAGCACGACACGAGGGGCGCTGATGGGCCGGGGCTTTTCGTCACGGGCGAGCGTGGCGTAGAAGAGCTTGAAGCGTTTGCCTTTGATGTGCGGCGGCGGCGTAGTGGCGATGGCTTCCTGGAGCAGGCGGTTGAAGGCAGCGGTGCCAAGTGCGGAATCGCTGGCCTCGCGCACTTTGTCTATGGCTCCAAATACCTTGCCGAGCCGGTCTTTGTTCTTCGCCGAAACGGCGACGAGAGGAGCATAGGAGAGGAAGAACAGCTCACGCTTCACATGTTCCTCCAGCTCCGCGAGCCGGGCTTTCATTTCGCCATCGGGTTTATACAGGTCAAACTTGTTGCCAATGACGATGCACGGCTTGTTGTCTTCCAGAATGGTGCCGGCGATTTTCCGCTCCTGCGCCGTCACTCCGCGTTCGGCGTCAATGACGAGCGCCACAATGTCCGCGCGCCGAATGCTCTTTTCCGCACGGGCAACGCTGAACGATTCCACGTCGGTGTTCACTCTCCCCGATTTGCGAATGCCGGCGGTATCAATGAAGAGAAACGGATGGCCGCGGTGATTGTAGAAGCTGTCCACGCTGTCGCGCGTCGTGCCGGCGACGTTGCTGACGATGGCGCGGTCAGTGTCGAGGATGGCGTTGAAGAGGGAGGACTTGCCGACATTCGGCCTACCCACGATGGCCACGCGAGTTGTGTTCGCATCGGTCTGCGGATCGAATTCCACGGCTTCCGGGTCCACTGCCTCCGCAGGCGGGCCGAGCGTTTTTTCGATAACATCCACCAGCCGGTCAATGCCGCGGCCATGGGTGGAACTGAAAGCACAGACTGTCTTAAAGCCAAGGCGCATGAAGTCGGCCGTGTTGTTGTCGTGCTTTGGATCGTCGGCCTTGTTCACGCCGAGAATCACCGGCTTGCCCTGCTTCCTCAGCAACTGCGCCACGATCTGATCCACCGGATGAATGCCGTGCAGGGCATCCACGATGAACAAAATCGCATCCGCGGCGGCGATGGCGATCTCTGCCTCGGCGCGGACCATGCCCGCGAAGTCGTCGTCCAGTTTCGCCCCGATGCCGCCGGTGTCTATGATGCTGATGGGGAACGCCGTATCCCTCATCGGTGCCGTGAGCCGGTCGCGGGTTACGCCCGGCATGTCATGGACGATGGCAATGCGGTGCCCCGCGAGACGGTTGAAGAGGGCGGACTTCCCCACATTCGGCCGGCCCACGATTGCAACGAGGCGATGATTTCTACGAAAGCGTTCGGCCATGTATCAGTGTGCGGTAAATAGTCACGTGGCCCGGTTCCTTTGCAGGCGCAAATGGTGAATTGACGCCCCGGCACAAAATCCCGGGTGCGCCCGCGCCATTGGGGTGAGCAGCCCGGCATTCATCGCTTTTGTGGGCGCGGAGAAGACTTGCCTGCCTGTCCAGTAGCGCCCGCGGCTGACGCAGCTCCTCAGTCGGCTGAAAAATCGTCTCTGCCAGTATAGGGCACCCGGAAAGGCAGCGAGTCGAAAGACGTCAGCGGCGCGGAAGCAGATCGGATCTACCTTTTCATCTGATTGCCCGCCACCTTCAGCTTCACGGAGTAAAGGCCGGTCCGAGCGGTGACGAAGAGCGTCTTAAAGTCTTCGCCTCCAAACGCGCAGTTCGCGGGATGCTCTGGAAATTTGATCGTCGCCAGCCGCTTGCCCTCCGGGCTCCAGACGACCACGCCGTCGCCGGTGGTGGTGTAGATGTTGCCCTTCTCATCCACGCGGAGTCCGTCGCTGCCGCCGGGCATCCAGAACACTGCGGGGCTCAGGGTTCCGTCGTCCTTTACATCGAATGCGCCGACACGCTGACCTTTGCCGCTGTCGGCGATATAGAGGCGCTTCTCGTCAGGTGAAAACGCGATGCCATTCGGCATATCGAAGTCCTTGGAAACAACGGTCATCTTCTTCGTCGCCGGATCGAACCGATAGACCCAGTTGCCCTCCTGCTCCTTTTTCTGGTCTTTCGGCACGCCGTAGGGCGGGTCGGTGATCCACAGTGTAAGGTCGCTCTTCACGACCACGTCGTTTGGCGAGTTGAGTTTCTTTCCGTCAAACTGGTCCACCACGACAGTGATGGAACCGTCTTCCTGTGTGCGCACCACATTGCGGCCCGTGTGCTGGCAGGTGACGAGGCGTCCTTTGTTGTCGAGGGTGTTACCGTTGGAGTTCTCGCTTTTCCGAAACTCGCCGAGTCCCTTGTCAGCCGTCCATTGCATGAGCTTTCCGGGAGGGATGTCGGAAAACACGAGCATCTTTTTGTCCGCGATCCAGACAGGGCCTTCGGTGAACTTCATATCCCCGCCGAGCTTTTCGATTTTGGCATCTGCCGCGACCAGCGCCTCAGCGGCAGGGTCTTCGATTTTGACTTGAGCATGCAGCGGCAATGAAGCCAGCAGTGAGAGGAGGAGGTGATGTGTTTTCATGGTGCTCCGCGTGTAGCAGAGCGCAGCCTCCTCCGGCAAGTGCCCGTTTATCCGCAGTCGATGAGCCCGCAGTCGCTCAGAAACCTCTGCAACTCTTCGTGACGCGTCCTGTCATACTGGTGGCAGTGGAATCCGAGGCGCTGGCCCGTCTCGATATTCGCCGGCAAGTCGTCAATGTAGGCAATCTCATTTGCAGGCAGCCCGAGCACACTGAGCGCATGTTCGTAGATGCCTGCGTCCGGCTTCATGACTCCCAGTCGCCATGAAAAGAAGCCTCCGCGAAAGCTGGCAAATCCAGGATACTGCTGAAGCAGCCACTGCTCGTGCAGTGCGCTGGTGTTGGAGAAAAGCCACGCCGGGACTTTCCTCGTGACCTCTTCCACAATCTCCCATACCGGCTGGATCGGCTCGAAGATGCCCGTGAACGCCTCCTCGAATTCCTCCCGGCTGACACCGCCGCCGATGAATTCGACGCCTCGCGTGACGAAGTCGGCAGAGGAAAGCCGGCCCGTTTCCAGACTTTCGCAAACCTCCGAAAGGTGCGTGTGAATCTCCGCATAAGTCCGCGCTGACCGTCCCGCGATGTCTGCAAAGGTTCGGGAGTAGTCGAAGGTCACGAGGACATTCCCGATGTCGAACAGGCAGGCCCGAATCATGGCTGAAGGACAAAGCGCAGCCTCAAAAGCTCGCGGGTAACGGTGCCCCACGGTTCGTTCGCGCGGTAAGTCAGCGACTCGGTGCCGTCTGCGTTCATGGTGGATCGAACGAACACCGGGGCTGCGGTCCAACCGGTCAGGTTGGACGAAGATTCGGCGATAAACTGGACATCATCTGCGCCGCCGCGTCGCGTGGCGGTGATGGTTTGATACTCGATGGCTGAGATCGTCTCCAGCGCGGCGGTCGGCCAGAGGTGCTGCGAGGAGACGTCGAGGGTTCCGCCGGTGGTGTATTCGGCGAAATTGTTGAGGCCATCGTTGTCGCTGTCGCCAGCGTCGCTGGATACTCCGTTCGCCGTTTTCCATGCCGCGTAGGTCGTGGCGTCCGAGGCGCCTGGATTGCCCGTGGCGTTGACTGACGCGCGCCAGTTTTCCGGCAGTGAAGGATTGGCGGAAGGCCGGCGAAGGACGAGGCTGTGACCGCTGCCGTCCGCCTGCGCCGGCCATGGCTCAACATCGGCAAAAGTGAAATCGCTGATGATGCCGCCGGTGGCATTCACCAGTTGGAGGCGCTCGCCGATGTTGTCGAGACTACCGGAGAATTCTCCAGCAACGGGCAGACCAGTGCCGTATCGGAACTGAAAAGCGGCGAGGTTTCGCACCAGCAGCACGCGGGCGCCGGGAGGCACGATGCGGCCCGTGAGGGCGTTGTCAAAATCGAAGCCGATGCCGAGCAGAAAGCGCACGTTGGCAAGGTCGGCGCTCAGGGTGCTGCTGAGATTAGTGAGTTCGATGTATTCAAAGTCACCGGAGTCGCTGAAGCCTGCGGCGATCTCCGCGGGACTGGGATCAGCGGCGTGATACATGATTTCGGTGATCGCCAGATTCCCTGCGGCTGCCGCCTGAGTGTTCACAAAAAAAGTGGTGTCGGCGAGCGCGCTCCAGTTGGTGCCGTCGAAGGCGCGAGCCTTGACGTTCACCGCGCCGGGGCCGGCCAGATAGAGCGGCGTGGTGGCGTTTGTTTTCGTTCCAGTGACCGAGCAGTTGAAGCTGATGTCACTGCTGCCCGCGCCGTTCTGGTGGATCTCCACCGCAATGATGTTGGTGCCATTGACGATGGCAGATGGCGGGACGGGGATGGTGTCCAAGGTGTTCTCGTTGCTGGCCACGGCGAGCGTGCCCCATCCGATGACGGCGGGCAGCGCGGGCATGTTTGGCCGCGCGATTTCCGCACCGTTGAGGAAGACGACAGCACCATCGTCGCGTTTCAGATTGATGGTGAAGCCGGAATACTGCGCGGGATTCGTGACGGTGAAGGATTTCCTGAAATAGGTGGTGATGAAGCGATCCGTGGCGCTCGCCGGCACCCCAGGCGTGAAGTTGTCCTCGATGACCGTGACCTCATCACCGTCGTTGTAGCCCATCTCCGTATTGCCCGTGCTCCAGGCAGTATCGGCAAACGCGAGCGAACGCCATGCGCTACCCTGGTCCACATTGGTCACGAGATATTTCCAAGGCACCAGCGGTGCCGCAGCGCCCATAGCAATAAAGGTATCCGTCGTCGTCGCCGAAGTGAATATCTGCGCCCCGGCTTTTACGGCGCCACCGATGACACGCGGGTCGCTGCCATCCGTCGTGTAGTAAATCGTTCCCGTCGGGGCAGTGAAGAAAAGCTGCTGTGTGGACGGGATGTAGCCGCCCCACTGGCTCATGCCGGGTGCGGCGAGCGTGGGATAAAGTCCGTCCGCCTGGAGTTGTCCGATGACCACGGCGTTGCGTGAGGGGATGTAGTTGAGGAATGTGTTTCGCGCCCCCTCCCAGTCGAGTTTCGTCCTCGGCGGCTCGATCTTGGCATCGCCCCAGCGTGCGGATTCGCCGATGATGGCGCTGCTGACGGTGGTGGCCATGGCGTTCACCCGGGCGAGGTTCGCCGCGGTGCTGAGCGCGCCGTCGTTGAACATGTGTTTATGCACCCGGTCGGCCCAGCGCATCTTGTATTCTGCATTCCCCAGCATGTGCTGGTGGAGGTACTGAGGATTGGCATAGCTAAAATTCGTCACCGAGGCGTTGGCATACGGTCCCGTGCGGTCACCGCCGAAACTGGAATGCTCCATGTCGTGTGCGAAGTGGAGGAAGCCCATGCCGCTGTCGCGTTTGCGATAGGCAAACCAGTTGTTCACCAGGTCCGCCCCGCCTGTCAGCGGAGCGTCGCTGCTGCCGGCCCAGAAGACGATCAGCATGTAATCAATCTGATTGTTGGCGTCGAGGACCGGAGGGAACGCGGGATTGTTCAGTGGCGTCACTCCATCCGGCGCGAGGCCCTGCATTTGAAAGTAGCGAACGTTGGAGGGATCCGTGACCATGGCCATCGCCTGGTTCCATAGGCTTTGCCACGCGGTGATGGTGCCGTTGGTCAGTTCGGTGCTATAACCGCCACCGTTGCCGGCGGACTTCACCACATCGTAGTCGTCTTTGTTGCCGCCGAAGTAGGATTCGCCGTGGCCCGCCTCGGGCCGTTCATCGGTTCCGAAAAGCCCCCAGTACTGGCCGTTGAGATAAAGATGGAAGTAGCGCCCGCGAGCATAGGGCTGGCCCATCGCGCCCTGCGTCCTTCTCGTGAATTCCTCGCGCAGGAACGTGTTGTTGCCGCCGTCGCCATGGAGCGACCACGAGTAGTTCTGAGAGGTCCGAAGGTCTATGGTGTCGAATTCGCTCGTGCCCTCGTCACCGTGGATCGGGTAGATCAACTTCGACTCGCCGTAGTCGCTGCGGAACATGAGGTGGAACGAGTGCTTGGGGTTCCCCGTTTGCCGGCTGTACCCGCCGCGGATGCGCACGCCGGCATTGATCTGAAAGCCCCCGCCGTTCGCCGGATCGTTGAGCAGTTCAAACGAACAGGGTCTTTCCCACGCGAAGCCGCGGCCGCCGGGATTGGAATAAATCCCCGTCGCCGCATCGGTCAGATTCTTCTGCTCGGTGACGATGCTGAAGCTCGGAATGGCCATGAGCGCGTCCTTCACCTGCTGAGCGCCGCCGGTTAGGGGATTGATGCTTCCGACGATGTTGGGGTCCATCCCGTAATCATAGACCTGACCGTTTACCGGCCCGACGGGCCAGCCGGCGGGCGGCGTCCCGATGGGCGACTGCTGGATCACGTCGTCGGTGAAGATGTAAGTGTTCGTGTCCACATTCGTCGCATCCCAGCCCGCCCTGAAGGCCGCGACACGCAGAGTCGTCGTCGTGGAAATGGCGAGTGGTGCGGTATAGACCGTGCCCGTCGTGACCGTCGGGAGATCACCATTGGTAGTGAAGCGAATCGTCGCGCCGGGCGTGGCCGTGGTGATGGTGACGCTGATCGGTGCCGTGTAAAAACCGCGCTTCAGGCTGAACTGGGTGTCCGCGACTTTGCCGAGACTGGATGCCGGCCCGTTGATCGCGGCAGGCGTGGGAACATTGAAATAGACGGACGGCCCCGCGCCGAGCGGCGTGCCGCCGGTCATCTCCGGCAGCAGGAAAAACGAGCCGTCGGACACGCCGGCATTGAGCCCGTGAATGGCGAGCACATTGTTGCCCGCAGTGAGCGAAGCGAGGAACGGCGTGAGGTTCAGCGCCTCCGGCGTGAGCGATTGTTCCGTGGTGCGCGAGGCCGTGGCGGCGCTGTTCCAGACAGAAGTGGCCGGCGCATTGCGACGCGCGACTTCGGTGCCGTTCAAGTAGGCGACGAAGCCGTCGTTGTAGCGCATCGCGAGTCGCAGCGAGCCGAACGCGGCCGGGTTGGCGACATTAAACGGCAGCCGCAAATACGCTCCAGGATTGATGCCGTGCATTCCCGGCTGGAGGTCGGTGCGCATAAAGCCTCCCGAAGATACCGTGCCGCTGGGGTAGGTGAATGCGGGCAGCCCGCCGCCCGCAGTATCGCCAACCAGTTTGAACGTCCCATCCCATGCCGCGAGCGATCCCGGCGCGGCGAAAAACTCCAGATGGGCCCCGCCGCCCTGTTCCCAGAACACCACCTCGAACGAGTGCAGCCCCGCAGTCAGGGATCGCGTGCCAAAGTGATCCCCGGGGCCGTGATTGGTGTCATCCACCATGCAGTCGGTGCCATCTATCCGAATGCGTCCGCCGTCGTCGGAGTTGAGTCCGAAAGTCCACGTACCGGCCTGCGCCGCGCTCACCTGGATGAAGCCCGTGGCCTTCACCGCGAAGTAGTCCCCCCCGCCGTTGGGGAATACCAGATTGCCCGCGTAGTGACCCTCGCCCCCGTCATGGTAGAAATTCACCACCGGCGAAATGATCGTGCGCTCACTCTGGATACCGGGACTTCCAGCGGGCAGCGCCAGGAGCGCATCGGTCTCCGCGAGGGTGCTCAGCGGCGCGACACCTTTTCTGACCTCCCGCACCGTATGGCCCGGGACGAGAATCCCATAGCCCGCCCCCGTGAATCCTGCGCTCCACCCCGCAGCGGGGAAACCCGGTGAAGTCCACGCCGTGCCGTCCGCGCCGCTCGACGGCACTTTATAGACCATCGCCGCGCCCTCGGAGAGCAGCGGTGTCCCGTTGAAGTTCACGCCATAGCTGCGGTCCGGATCCTGCGAAGGAAACGCCGGCGAGAACTCCTGCTGCACCGTGACCGCGTCTGGCCGCACCAGCGCGAGATACTCGCCCGATGCCTTCAGCGAAAAATTCGTGTGCAGCGGTGCGCCCGGCACCCGCCGGTCCTTTCCAGACGCCCAGACCAGAACAAATCCTCCCGCAGGAACCGTCACCGCCGGAAACCGCCAGCGTCCCGGCGCGTCCGCTGAGTCCGTGAGATGCCAGCCATCGAGATTCAGCGCGGCGGGGGCCGGATTGTGAACCTCGATCCAGTCAGAGTGCGCGCCGTCCTCATCCGTGAGGCCCGCGACATTGTCGGCGACGAATTCAGTGATAACCGGATCGGCGTGAGCAGCAGTGCAGAGCAAAGCCACAGCGAAGCAGGCGACGGAAAGCCGCGCGAGGAAGGGAGGGGGGTGCATGAGCATCTTATACCGGCTCAGGAGGGCGGCTGTCCAGTCCGGTACTCAGGAAAGAAATCGAAACGAAACGGGTTTTGCCGGTACCACTGGACCCGCTCCCCAAAAACCACCAGACCCCTGCCGACATCCGCAGGATCCCGGCTGCGCCTGCCCTCCCTCACCGGCAACCCGGCGCACCAGTGACCACCGTGTGGGCTGCAAATAGTGCTCCGGTGAATGCAAGGCGGAGGGCGGCAGAGGAATTGCTTCGGACACGACGCGGAAGTGTTAAGCAGATCGGGAGCCTTTCAAATCCGCCGTGAGCAGAAACACCGGCATCGCTCCACGACCAACTCTCCCGGGTCGGCGTCGTCAATCACATTGCCGAAGGCTCCAATCTCCCACTGCCCCTGCCTCCTGCGGCGAAATCCGGGTCCTCCAGCCGACTCCAGGCGCCACTTTTGGGCCTCGCTTTGAGTGAGGGAATTTCCGTTGCATTCCAGAATCGGGCTGATACTGGAACGGCCAAATTTGACCCCAGACCACCCCAATTTTATGTCCGAAAAATCCATCGAAGACAAAGTAAGAGACATCATCGTAGATCAGCTTGGCGTGAATGCCGATCAGGTCGTGAGAGACGCACGTTTCATCGAAGACCTCGGCGCCGACTCGCTCGACACCGTAGAACTCGTGATGGCGTTTGAAGAGGAATTCTCCATCGAGGTGCCCGACGAGGAAGCCGAGAAGCTCCAGACGGTCGGAGATGTCGTCATCTACGTCGAGGAGCACAGCCAGTCCTAAACTGACAGGGTCATCATTTGAAAAGCGCGTCCGGTTCGCCGGGCGCGCTTTTTGTTTACCCGGGGTTCACCCGCTGCGTGGAGCGGCTCCGCCTATTCCTTGGGCCACTCCTTGATCTCATTCACCCTGATAATGTCCGGGCCGAGGTCGCCGATGAACTCCAGCACCAGCGCGTCAGCCTGCGCGCCCGTCAGCGGGCGGCGGTAGAGCGGGTGACCGGTCTCCGTTTTCACGGGCTGCGGCTCCTTGCTTCCTTCGACCATTTCCGAGACCTGCCCCCCATCGAGCTGGGCAGTGACGGTGATATAGGCCCACCGCTGATCGTAGCCATGGAAGATGCGATCCAGGAAATCCTTGATGCCGCGTTTGACGTGATTGCCGGTGACGTAGTCGTGTCCCACAAACCAGTAGTAGGAGATGTTCCTGGAGATGTGCTTGGAACCCGGCATCGCTTTTTCACAGAGCAGACGGCGCACTGGAAGTGTCTGGCCGGTGCGCAGCGGAATGAGCATGGTCGTGGCCTCTGGAATGTTGAAGCCTTGCGCCGTGAGGCAGCGCTCCAGCGCGTGGATGCTGTTGCTGAGGTCCTTGCCGGACAAAACGATGCTCGCATTCAACACATCCACGAGTCCAGGATAATACTGGGCCTTGCCCTCCTGCTGGAGGGCCATTTGCTCGGACATGGTGATTTCGCGGTGGTAGTCGCGCCGGAAGAACTCCGTGTCTTTCGCGAGAATGGCCCGCTCGTCCTCACTTGGCACTCCGGCCTTTTTGCCGCTCCAGCCCGAAAGAGTGAGGTAGTTCGGCAACACCGTGTTCAGGGCAGCGTCCATGATCGGCGGCGTCTTAGGCAGCGCAAAAATAAGGCTGAGCCCGCCGAGCAGGATGATCTGGAAAATAAAGAGACGGCGAATCATGGGGTGGGAGGATTGGGGTCGGAGGGCCCGCCGACGCTGGTTACTTTGACTTTGGGCCGCAGGGCGCGGATGCCGTGGCGCATGATGAAGCTCAGCAACATCAACAGTGCGAGGGCCGCAGCGAAGGTGAAGAAGCCGGAGTAACTATGCCAGGTATTGGCGGCAAAGTTGTGATTGATCTGAGCTACGATGAGAATCGTGGTGATGCGCACCCCATTGGCGACGATGGCAATGGGGATCGCCGCCGCGAAGATCACGATCCGCTCCCACCACTTCTTATGCACCACCATGGCGTAGGCGTAGCTGATAAGCATGAGCGCCACCAGGGAACGGATGCCGCTGCAGTGGTCGTTCACCTTCCATTCGCCCCACTTGCCCGCCGGGTCCAACAACTGGGTGCCGCTCTGGACGGACTCGATGCCAATGAGCGACCCGAGGTGATGTGCGATCTTCGTACAAATGATCGCCAGACCGTTCGTCGCCTGCTCCAGGCCGGGCACTGGAATCATGAAAGCAAACAGACTGAGCGGGAACATAAGATGCCGCGCCACTTTCCAGCCCCACACAAAGTGCACACCCCCCATAATGAAGCACGGCAGGCTCAGCACCGCCGCCCGTGCCTGAATCGCCCGGAATCCGCCGACCCAGAAAAAAATCCCCAGCGCCACCCACCACAGAGCCAGATTACTTCCCTTTACCGGCTCCGCCTGCATCGGCTTCCACGCCTTATAGACAAACCAGCCCATCACCACCACCACGATCCAGCCATGCTCGTAGTTCGTATTCTCACTGTTCCACGATTGAAAGAGCCACGGCAGCGTTGGGTTGTGATTCCCGACTGAAAACTTCGGCACCAGGGAAAAGAAAAGAAGCAGGGTAAGCGGAATGCTCACGCACAGGATCATCCGCAGGAGGCGTGAGCGATCCTGCTGTTCAGTGGGAGTGCGGGGGGAAATCATGGCCGCCACCCTCTCAGCGTTTATCCCCGGAATCAAGTTTCGAGTCAGAGTTTGATTCGCTTCCTGAGGCGGAGCGAAAGTGACTCCCCTGCACAAGCGCCACCATTCCCCAGGCACCAGGGATTCAGAATCACAGTCCGGGTTATACCCATCTCCAAAATACGTGGAAATCACGCTCCGTTCCTTGAAGTCCCCGCTCAATCCAGCTTCTGGGTAGTCTCTGCCGAAGCCTCCTTCCTCTCGTTCCAAGTGCTCTGGACGTAGAGTTCGCGCAGTTGTTTGAAGTCCACCTTGCTCGTGTTGGCAGCGGGGAGGACTGAAAAATCACTCCTTGGAACCGGGCATTGACTTTAGCCCGCCATCATCCCCCAACCTGTAGCCGGAAAGTTCCTCCAGCA
>JANOZA010000302.1:0-7298 GCA_031429155.1 Verrucomicrobiota bacterium
CGGTGAAGGCTGGGAGCTTGTCTCCGCCTTCGACACCAGCAGATACGAAGGAGTAACGCAAGATGTCATCATGATCTTCAAGCGCGAGAAGCAGGACTAGCGGAACTTTCCCATGAACCACCCCGCCCTGGACCACCGCAGCCTGATGATGCACCGCATCATCGCGGAGCGTCTGCGTGCGAATCCCTCGCTGCTGGAAACGGCGCGGGCGAATATGACGCGGTGGAACTGCCCGGAGCGCGGCTGGTGGCGCGAGTGGTCCGGCATTCTGGAACGAGCACTGGCGGAGATCATCGCCGTGCTGGAGCGCGATGACGAGGAAGGCTGCCGGCTGCGGCAGAGTTCGCCCTTCGCCGGCATCCTCAGCCCGCAGGAGGTTTGGAAACTAAACCGCGAATTCAAGGAGACCCATGAAACGCGCTGAACTCGAACACATCATCCGTGCGTGTTCGGCCATGACCGGCCACACGCAATTCGTCGTCACCGGCAACCTGGCGCTGCTCGGGCTCGGTGCGGATGCGCCGGAGGAACTCATCACCGCGCTCACCGCGGATCTCTTCTGTCAGGGCGATCCGGACGCCACGCGGATCATTACCAAAAGCCTCGGCGAGAGCACGCTGTTCGATACGACCTTCGGCTACTGCGCGCGCGGCGTGGACGAAGCTGCGATCATCCTGCCGGAGGGCTGGCGGGAGCGCGTGATCCCCATCGAATCGTCCAACACCGCCGGTGCCTGCGGCTATTGCCTGGAGGTCCACGATCTCGCCGTCGCGCGGCTCGCGGCGCATCACGATGATGACTTCACCTTTCTCCTCGGCCTTCTGAGCCACCGGCTCATTGACGAGGGCACCCTCGAAGCACGACTCGAAGCCACGGAGATGTCCACTTCGCTCCGCGCCGAATGCGAGGGCCGTTTCGCCCGGCTCATTCGGGCCCTCACTCTCTAGTTTTCCCAATCCATGTCCACACTCACAGCCAATCCTCCAACCCCGCTCTTTGTGCCCTCTGTATTTCTCGATGCCCCGCAACTGAACCACACCGGCCAGCCCGACTGGTTCATCGCCTCCCAGCAGCAGGCATGGGAAATGTTCACCAATCTCCCGATGCCGGGCCGCAAGGACCAGAACTGGCGTTTCGCCAATGTGGGGGCGTTGCAGTTCGATGCCTTCAAGCGCCTGCCGGGCGGGGATGCGCCCGCGTTTGCCGGGTTGGAGAAGGTGGCAGCGCGGGTGGTGACAGTGAATGGGGAAGTAATCAGTGATCAGTCATCGGTGGTCAGTGGATTGGAGGTGCTTTCGCTGAACGAAGCGCTGGAAAAGCACGGCGAGCGGTTGCGCGAGTTGCTGGTGACTCCGGACACGAATCTGGGCGGAGCGAAATTCGCGGCACTGCATCATGCGCAGTTGCAGGATGCCGTGGTGATCGTCGTGGCGGAAAAGGCGGAGATCGCTGCGCCGGTGGAGATCGTGCATTGGCTCAGCGGCGAAAATGCGAGCAGTTTTCCGAGGACCATCATCCTGGCAGGAGCGCGCTCGAAGGTGACGGTCGTGGAATATCATCTCACGGCAGACGGCGAGGCCGGTCTGAGTTGCGGTGCGGCGCAGGTTGTCGCCGGGCAAGGCGCGAAGGTCAGCTACATTCAACTCAATCGCCACAATGCCGCCAGCAAGACGCTGCATTTTTCCACGCTCCGCTGTGAGCGCGATGCGCAGGTGAAACACGCCACGTTCAACCTCGGTGCCGGCTATGTCCGCAGCGAGGCACTGAGTCTCGTTGCCGGCGAAGGCAGCCGCAGCGACATGCTCAGCGTCACCCTCGCCAGTGCCGGCCAGGAAGTGGACCAGCGCACGCTCCAGGATCATCTCGCGCCGCAGGGCTGCAGCGATCTGCTTTATAAGAACGTCCTCTTCCGCGATGCGAAGACCATCTTCGCCGGCCTCATCCGTGTGGACCACGGCGCGCACTTCACCGATGCCTACCAGAAGTGCCGCAACCTCCTCCTCAGCGACGACTGCGAAGCCAACTCCATGCCCGGCCTCGAAATCAATGCCGACCAGGTAAAGTGCAGCCACGGCAGCACCAGCGGACGCCTCAACGAAGAGGAAGTCTTCTACTTCCAAAGCCGCGGCATCTCCCGCCAGTCTTCCGAGCACATGATCTCGCTCGGTTTCACCATGGAAGTCGTCGCGCGCCTGGAGGACGAGGATGTGGAGAAAATGATCATCCGCCAGGTGGAGGAGCGGTTTGTGGAACTGGAGCAATAGCCCCATCCATCGTGGCCAGGGCTTTCCTCCTCCAGTCCGCGTACTGCTAATCCAAACTTGCACGCGGGCGGGCGCGGAGCATTGATTCCGTCATGACTGACGGACTCCCTGTCGCCCACAACCGCACCGCCGGAGTGCCTGAATTTCTCACCACGCGCTGGAGTGTGGTGTTGCAGGCGGGCGGCGCGGGCGATGCGGCGGAGTCCGCGCTGGAGCGGCTGTGCCGAAGTTACTGGTATCCGCTTTATGTCTTCGTGCGGCGGCGCGGGCACCCGCCGGAGGAGGCGCAGGATTTGACGCAGGAATTCTTCGCGCGGCTGCTGGCGGGCGAGACGCTGCAGTCCGCGGACCCGCAGAAGGGGAAGTTCCGCTCGTTCCTGCTCGCGGTGATGAAGCATTTTCTGATCAATGTCTGGCGCGATGCGAATCGCCAGAAACGCGGCGGCGGGAAGCACATCGTTTCGTGGGACGGCATGGAGGCGGAGGAGCGATTTCAGGCGGAGCCGGCGACCGGCGATGATGAAGAGGTAACCTTCGACCGACGCTGGGCGCGCGCGGTGGTGGCGGCGGCGCTGGAGCGCATCCGCACGGAAATGGAGCGCGACGGCGAGGGCGAACGCTTCGCCGTGCTTCAGGAATTTCTTCAGGGCGATGCCGGAGAGTCCTACTCCGGCGCGGCGCAGGCGCTGCGGCTTTCCGAGCCGGCCATCAAGTCGGCCATCTTCCGCATGAGGCGGCGCTACGGGCAGTACATCCGCGAGGAAATCATGCAGACCGTCGCGGAGCCGGAGCAGGTGGAGGAGGAAATCCGGCATCTCATCGCCGTGCTGGCGCGCGGGTGAAGATTCCCGCCGCCGCGCGAAACTCGCCGCCGCGGACGGTTAATGTATGCGCACACTCTCTCGATGAATCCGCAGGCTGAAACCGTCACCCCGCACTGCACGCGCTGCGGCGCGCGCATGGACGACCGCGTGGGGCCGGGGCTGTGCGTGGGGTGTTTGCTCGGCGCGGCGCTCACGGCGCCGGAGGATGACGAGCCGTCGCTCTCGCCGGAGTCGCTGCTCCAGCGCGATGAATTCGCGGGCTACGAGTTGCTGAACGAAATCGCGCGCGGCGGCATGGGCGTGGTTTTTCGTGCGCGGCAGCGGCGGCCGGACCGGCTCGTCGCTTTGAAAGTCATCGCCGCGGGCGAGCTGGCGTCGCCGCGCATGGTCGAGCGGTTTCACGCGGAGACGGAGGCGGCGGCGCGGCTCGACCATCCGCACATCGCGTCCATCTACGAAGCGGGGCAGCAGGACGGCTGGCACTTTTTTTCCATGAAGCTCATCGAGGGGCCGACGCTTGCGCGGCGGCTGGAGGGAAAGCCGATGCTGCCGCGCGAGGCCGGGCCGTTGTTTGTGAAAATCGCGCGCGCCGTGCATCACGCGCATCAGCGCGGCGTGCTGCACCGCGACATCAAGCCGAACAACATCCTTCTCGATGCGCAGGGCGAGCCGCACCTCACGGATTTCGGACTGGCGAAAATCATGGAGACGGACGCCAGCCTCACGCACACCAACGCCGTGCTCGGCACGCCCGCCTACATGCCGCCGGAGCAGGCGACGGGAAACACGAAGGACGTGACGGTGGCGGCGGATGTGTATGCGCTCGGCGCGGTGTTTTACGAAATGCTGACGGGGCGTCCGCCGTTCCTCGCGGCCTCCACGCCAGCGCTGCTGCGGAAGATTGTGGAGGAGGAAGTGCGCCCGCCGATGCAGGTGCTGCGGCGCTCCAGCGAGGCGGCCACGACGACGCAATCATTCACGCGCGAGCTGGACATCATTTGCCTCAAGGCGCTGGAGAAAGAGCCGTCGCACCGCTACGGCACCGCCGCCGCGATGGCGGATGACGTGGAGCACTGGCTGCGCGGCGAGCCGATTCAGGCGCAGGCCGCGAGTCGGATGGAGCGCGTGCGAAAGTGGGTGCGGCGCAATCCGGCAAGATCGGGACTCATCGTCACAGCGGTGCTCGCGCTGCTGGTGATCACTATCGGCTCGCTGTCGTTCAACGTGCAGTTGCGTCAGGCCCGCGACAACGCGGAGCACAGTGCCGCAGACGCCCGCCGTCAGTTGGTCGGCAATCATCTCACCAATGCCGCGCGCCTGACGACGGACGGCGACGGTTTCACCGCCGCGCTTTCATTGCTGGAGGCGCTGGGCCACGCAGACAGCGAATCGAAGCCCGCGATTCTCGAGCGACTGCAACTGACGGTGCAACTCTCCCCGCGGCTGCTGCGCGTGCGCGACGTGCACGGCACTCCCGCAGGCCTCGCGTTCTCCCCGGCGAGTCGCGTCCTGACGGTTTCCCTGCGCGACGGATCAATGCTGGAGTGGAATCTGCCGGCGGACACCGTCACGCCGCTTCCGACGCACGGCGACATCCCGAAAACCGGCGAGGCGGTCAGCCCCGATGGCCGCTGGAAATTGAAAGCCGTCAGCACGAACGCGGTGCTTTCGGACAACGTCAGCGGCGTAGTCATTGCGACGTATCCGGTCAGAGGCCCGCTGCACGATTTGGGTTTCAGCCCGGACAGCGCCCACTGTGTGATGGCATCGTTCCGCGATCAGGTGCGCGTGTTCGAGTCGGCGACGGGAAAATCCGTGGGCGTGCCGCTGGTGCATGAGAGCGGCGGCAACAAGGCACTCTACAGCCCGGATGGCACGCTGCTGGCGACCGCCGGTTTCGACTATCACCTCATCCTCCGCCATTACTCGCGCCACACGCCCGTCGCGCCCGCCATCGTCCATTCTGCGCTCATCGAAGCCGCAGCCTTCAGCCCCGACGGCAGATTCCTCGCCGCCGGCAATGCGGATGGCGTGCTCCAGGTCTGGGATTTGCAAACCGCCGCGCGTCCTTTGCTGGTGGACGGTGGATTTCTGCGCCGAGTGGCCGTTTCGCCGGACACGGACTTCATGATCCTCGCCGGCACCGACGGCACGCTGCGCGTTCACCGTTTGTCGGACGGCGCGGAATCCGGTGCCCGCATGGACGCCGGCGGCGATGTCGGCGACGTGCAGTTCAGCGCGGACGGGAGGTTCCTCGCCGCCGCGTGCCGCCAGCGCGGGACCCGCGTGTGGGATTTTCAATCCCGGCAGTTGCTTCATGATTTGAAGAATCCTGACAATCCATCGGCAGACATCCGCCGCATTGCCATCCATCCCGGCGGCAGCGCCCTCGTCACCGCCGCCGGCAAAGGCGACGTGTATCGCTGGAATTTGCAGGATGGTATCACCACCCCGGCGGTCCTGACTCGAAATGGCGACAACCGTCCGCTCTGCTGGAGTCCTGACGGAAACTGGATCGCCGCCGGCGGGAGCCGGACCCTGCAGGTATGGGACGCCGTCACCGGTCGCGAACTCCCCGCGGTCCTCTCCGCCGCCGGAGAGGATTACGTCTCGAACTATACTTTCACCGGTGACAGCCGCCGTCTTCTCCTGGCCTTCAGCAACGGCTCGGTCGAACCCGCCGCCGCCCAGTTCTACGAAATCCCCACCCTGCAACCCTCCGGCGCACCCATGCGTCACGGAGACGGCGTGAGCGAGATCAGCATTTCCCCGGATGGAAAACTGGTGGCCACCGCCGGCGAGGACAACGTCCTCCGCGTCTGGCAGGCCGACGCCGGCTCCTCCGCCGCTCCTCCGCTGCGCCACGGAGGCATTGTCACCAGCCCCGTCTTCCGCAGCGACAACCGTCTGCTGGCCTCCGGTTGTCCGGACGGATGGCTTCGCCTCTGGGACCCTGAGCGCGGAGAACTCATGGCCCCGCCAGTGCAATCCGGCGCCATTCCTTCTTCGATAGTGATCAACCAAAGCGGCGACACGATTCTCTTCTCGACGAGAGGAAGTGACACCTGGACCATCCGCCTGACGGAACATCGCGTTCCGGACGCCGCGCTGGCTGCGCTCATCGAATGTCAGGCCGGCCACCGCATGGATCCGCGCCAGGGACTCACGCCCCTCACCGCCGCAGAAACAGAGAAGAAATTCGCCGTGCTGAAATCGAACCACCCCGCGCTGTTCGCGTGGCCGGAAGACATGCCCGCATGGCACCTCGACCGCGCCGCAGTGGCAGAATCCGGCGGACAGTGGTTCACTGCAGTCTTTCACCTCGAACGTCTCGCCGCGGTGCATCCCGATGATTCCGGTATTCAAATGCGACTCGCCAATGCCCGGCGGAAAGTGAAATAGCGGAGACGGAGCGCGAAGTTGCATCTTCACTTCTCTTGCTTAGCAGAGGCTTGGATTGGCGAGGCAATGCGGCGAAAATTGGCGCTCCAGAAAAAATTTCCTCCGCCGCGAAACTCTGCCGGGCGCCACGGTGATGGTAACGGGTGTATGAAAACCCGCATCATTACCAAACTCCCTCCCGTTCTTCGCATTCTCACCGGTCCGCTTTGCGGCGCGCTGACTGCGGCCTTCATCACCACTTCCCCTGCCGCCGAGAGCCGGAGCGGTGCCGGCGGCAACGCGGTGGACACCGAGCCCGGCGGGCAGGCGACTGCCGGGGGCGCGGCGGTTTCCGGCTTCACCGGTGCCAATGGCAACAACGGCGGTGACTATGCGCTGTCCACGGCGGCCGGCGGCGGCGGCGGCGGCGGCGGTGGTGGCGCGGCGGGAGGCGGTGCGGGCGGACGGGGCGGTCAGAATGCGGTGACGGTCGGCGGCGCAGGCGGGGCCGGCGGCACGGCGGCCAGCCCGAATGGGCAGAATGGCGCCAGGTCGGGTGTGGCGTTCAACGGGTCCGGGGCCGGCGGCGGCGGCGGGGGCTGGAATGGAAATGGCGCGGGCAGCGCGACGATCACGAACACGGTCCCGCGGACCGGCGGCAATGGCGGCAATGGCGGCGCAGTGGACAACGCGATGGTCGGGCGCTATCCCGGCGGCGGTGGCGGCGGCGCGGGAGGATACGGGGCCATCGTCACCGGTGCCGGTGTGAACAGCAACACGAGCACGATCGCCGGCGGTAATGGCGGCAGCGGTGGCTCGGCCATAAACC
>JANOZA010000303.1:0-4300 GCA_031429155.1 Verrucomicrobiota bacterium
TCCAGCCTGCGGCTGAAGGAGCACCGCAGCCTGGAAGGCCGCGGGCCGCACAGTCTGGAAGACTGCGCCACGGTTTTTCAACAGCCTCTTAGCCGGTGTCTTTGCAAACAGTCCGGACTCCCTGCATCGAACCGCAGCGCGGTTCCCCCATGAATCGCCGGGGAAAACGGGTCGGTGTGCATAAATTAACAATTGCACCCACGGGCGGCCTGTCGGGGGCGGCACCACAGTAACGATTTCAAAAACTCCCGCAGTGCAGCAGAGCGGCGCATTCGCGCGCATAGGCGGCCGGATCTTCGTCCGTGAGGATGCCGCTAACGATCACGGCGCGGCGCGCGCCGGCGGCGATCACCGCAGGGAGATTTTCCCGTTTGATGCCGCCGATGCAGAAGATGGGCAGGCTGACACGGCGGTGAACTTCCGCGATGTCCGCCATGCCGATGGGCGTGTAGTCAGGCTTTGTGGGAGTGGAAAAGAGCGGACCGAATCCAATGTAGTCGGGCTGGGCCGCGGCGGCGGCTTCCGCCTGCGAGAGGCTGTGCGTGGAGAGTCCAATGATGCTCCCCTGCCCTGCCAGATGCCGGGCTTCGCCGACCGTCATATCGTCCTGACCGACGTGCGCGCCCTCGACGCCGGCCTCCGCTGCCAGGGAGGGATGGTCATTGATGATGAACGGCACGCCCGCGGCGGCGCTCAGGGGATGGAGTTCGCGGGCGAGTTCCAGAATGCGGTCCGGCGGCGAATGCTTGGCGCGGAGTTGCACGATGTCCACCCCGCCGCGCAGCATGGCGGCGAGCATCGCGGGCATTTTGTCGGGCGCGCAGTATCCGGTATCGAGGATGCCGTAGAGACGGCAGTCGGTGATGAGTTTCATTTGAATGGGAATGAAGGGGGGAATGAGGAAGGCAGGAAAGCAGGAATTTCGGAAACTCTTTTCCGCAAATCTCTCCTGCCTTCCCGCCTTCCTCATTCTCCATCTCCGCCTCCGACAAATCCGCGTTGCCAAACGGATGCAGACCGCGTTCTTCGCCACCCCATTTATGATCACTGAGTCCCAAATCACCGACGCTCTCCGCACTGTAAAATATCCTGGCTTCAGCCGGGACATCGTCTCGTTCGGACTCGTGAAAGGCATCGTTATTTCCGGCGCGGATGTCACCGTGAAGCTGGAACTCGCCACCCGCGATGCCAACATCCCGCGCCAGGTCCACGCCGCCGCCACCACCGCACTGGAAGCGCTGCCGGGCATCGGGAAGGTGACGCTCGACTTCGACATCAAAGAGCCTGAGACCGCCGGCGGCACCGGGAAGAGCAGCATCGCGGGCATCAAGAAAATCATCGCCGTGGCCAGCGGCAAAGGCGGCGTCGGAAAGAGCACCGTCGCCGCTAATCTCGCCGTCGCCCTCAGCGCGCAGGGCTTGAAGGTCGGTCTGTGCGACTGCGACCTCTACGGCCCCAGCATGGGTGTTATGTTCGGCACCAACGAACAACCGATGGCCACGGATAACAACGAGATCATCCCCATCGAAGCCCACGGCCTCAAGCTCATGAGCATGGCCTTCCTCCTGAGCCATGATTCGCCCGTCGTCGTGCGCGGCCCGCTCGCCACGCGATACATTCAACAATTCCTCCGCCAGACGGCATGGGGTGAACTCGATGTCCTCGTGCTCGATCTCCCGCCTGGCACAGGCGACATTCAACTTACTATCGTGCAGACCGTGGCGCTCGATGGCGCGGTGATCGTGACCACGCCGCAGGAGGTGGCGCTCATTGATGCGCGGAAAGCCGCCGGGATGTTTGCCAAAGTGAATGTCCGCGTGCTCGGCATCGTGGAGAACATGAGTTATTTCCTCTGCCCGTCGGATGGCGTGCGATACAACATCTTCGGCACCGGCGGCGGCGAGCAGGAAGCCGCGCGCCTCAAGGTGCCGCTGCTCGCGCAGATCCCCATAGACATCCCCACGCGCGAAGGCGGCGATAAAGGCCGGCCCGTCGCCCTCGCAGCGCCTGCGGGCAATCCAGTGAGCGCCGCCTTTCACGATCTCGCCGCCAAACTGCGCGAGGCTGTGGCTTGAGCCGCTTACTGCGGTTTGTCAGGCTTCGCGGGCGGCTGCTTCTCCCGCCATGCCAGCAACTGCGGCGCAGCGTCGGCAGGCACCTTGCCGCTCACGAATGTCCCCGACGGCTTGCCATCGAGGAACAACTCCGCATGAACCCCGGCGAGCGTGCTCTCGAAGCTCCGCGTCATTTGCACCGTCCCGCCTGCACTGCCGGCACGCACCGCCGCGGTCTCCGTCGCCTGCGGCACGAACAGCTTTTCCGTCAGCGCCTGCCCTGTCTTGCCGGCAGGAATCGCCGCCACATCCACCGCACCGCAGACGCTTGATCCGGATGCCGCGAAAACGATATACTCCACCCGCAGCCCGCTCAGCGGTTCCGCAGCGGTGTTTTTCAAGTCGAGCGCATACCAGCAGTCGTTGCCTTTCGTTTTGGTTTTCGTTAAGGCGTCGCCCTCCACTTCGCGCGAGTTGCCCTTCTTGATGGACGCCGCCACCTGGACCTTGAAATGCTTGTGGGTCTTCGCCCACTCCGCGATCCACTTCCCGTCTGCCTCCGACAGCGAAGCGACCGGCACGGAGAATTTCTTCCCGTCCTCGCGCTTCAACTCCACCCGCCCGCCGGTCACAGCGGTGATTTCAGCTTTGATCTCCTCGCCCTTCGTATTCTTAAACGTCCGCAACTCTGCGCGCAGCGAAAGCGTCATCAGGAATATGGAAAGCAGCAGCATGGTCTTCATGGGCGGAAGGTAACACTGGTTGAGCCGGGGAATCCAGTCGCGATTTTGCTGCTTTCCTCCCCATGCCTCCCGGTTATTAGTTCAGCCGCCATGAAACTCCGTCTTCCCGCACTCCTCCTCTCCGCCGCTGTCCTCACTGCGCTCGCGCAAAACCCGCCGGCCCAGACGCCGCAACCCGGCAACGGCAACAATTCCAACAACCAGCGCGTCAATGATGCCGAGAACAAGATCGGCTTCTGGGACTGCATCGTGACGGGCGGCAACTACACCATCGCCCTCGGCAAGATTGCATCCGTGAGCATTCACGAATTCAATGTCACCGGCGGGCGCGTCACGGAAGTGAATGTGGATACTGAAGGCTCAGTCTGTGCGCGTTTCTATTTCATGGAGCCGATGAAAATCGGCGGTGCGCTCAGTGCCACGGAGGTCGTGAAGGAGCGGCTTACGGAAGTGGCGGACAGCGCCGCCGACCGCACTGGCACCGACAAGGCATGGCGCAAGGTGCAGAAGGACTATCCCATCGCCACCCACGCGCACACCGTGGAATATCGCCTTCAGTTCAAAGAAGATCTCTACGCGATTCACGGCAGCGTGAAAGGCGCATGGATGTCGGGCCGCGGGCGCACGATCAAAATCGTCGAGCCGCAGTGAGCGGGTCGCTGTTCATCACCGGCCACGCGGGCCTCGTGGGCTCTGCACTGCGGCGGGCGATGCCAGGCCGGGACATCATCACCGCTTCGCGCGGGGAACTAGATTTAAGAAATGCGGACGCCGTCACTGCATTCCTGCATGATCACCGCCCGTCCGCCATCATTCACGCAGCGGCGCGGAATGCCGGCATCACCCTGCACGAGGCTGAGCCCGCAGCCATGCTCGCGGACAATCTCGCCATCGCCGTGAATGTCATCCGCGCCGCCGCAGATGCGCGCGTGCCACGACTTCTTTACCTTTCCAGCGCCGTCGTCTATGCGGGCAGCGGCGCTCAACCACTCGTCGAATCCTGCGCCGCCACGACACTGCCCGGCGGGCCCACTGCCGGCTATGCCCTGGCGAAGATCGCAGGCATGGCCCTCTGCGAAGCGGTGCGAAAGCAGCACGGCCTGACATTTCACAGCATCATCCCCTGCAACCTCTATGGACCCGGGGACAACTATCATCCGCAACATGCCACCGTCGCTGCCGGCATGATGCGCCGGATGCACGAAGCGGCCCGCTCCAACGCCCCTCACTTCTCCATCTGGGGCAGCGGCCAACAGACGCGCGAGTTTCTCCACGCCGATGACTTTGCCGCCGCCTGCCTCCTGCTGCTGGATCAATCCGATCCCCCGCCGCGCGTGAACTGCGGCCCGGGCATCAGCACGCCGATCATCGAACTCGCCCGCCATCTCCAGGCTGTGACCGGCTACACCGGCACCCTGGTCCCCGACACTTCCAAACCCGAAGGAGCCCCGCGCCCGCCGCTCGACTGCACTCTCCTGCGCAGCCTCGGCTGGCAGCCGCGCA
>JANOZA010000304.1:0-2294 GCA_031429155.1 Verrucomicrobiota bacterium
GCGCGGGAGAATCCTGGAGCCTGCTCGATCTTGGCTGCGGCACTGGCATTCTCGCCATCTCCGCAGCGATGCTGGGCGCGCAACCCGTGGATGGATTCGACTACGACCCCGCCGCCGTGCGCGTCGCCAACAAAAACGCGAAACTCAACGGCGCCCGCCGTCTCAAGTTCACGCAGGACGACGTGACGACATGGGTGCCGTCGCGCCAGTACGACGTCGTGGCCGCGAACATCTTCTTTGATGTCCTGACGATGTCGTTCGAGCGCATCGCCTCGGCGGCGAAACCGGGTGGCATGGTCATCGTGTCGGGCATTCTCCACACTCACGCCGCCGACTGTCTCGCCGCCGGGAAAAAGGCCGGGCTGAAATTCGACAAGCCGATCCGCAAAGGGAAGTGGGTCACCGCCGTGGGCCGGCGGAAGTGAAGCCGACTATTTCTTCAGTGTCCGGAAGTCCCCGGCACGGCGGGTGACTCCTTCGCGGTCGAGACGCTCCAGCAGTGGAATGAGAATGCGGCGCGTGGTGCCGGTGACGACGCGGAGATCGCTGGCAGTCGCCTGGCCGGCTTTCTCAAGATGCGCGGTGATCAGGTTCTTCAACTTCTCGTAGCCCTCGATGAGCAGCACGGCCTTCTCGTCGAGTTGGATGGCCTCGCCGGTATCGAGGAGAAACTTGAGCGCCTGCCTGTCCACGGCACCGGGTGCGATCTCGCCAGGGTTCGGCGGCTCGATGAGGTTCACGGCCAGCGCGGAGCGGATTTTGTTGCCCGCCGCCTGGAGCGCAGGTGGCAGCGAAGCGCGGTGGGCGCCCCAGCGAATGTGGCGGCCGCTGCGCACGAACCCCGCAGCGGTGAGGCCGGCGATGAATACGTCCAGCATTCGTTTGTCAGGCAACAGCGCGGCGGCGCGCGCGGAAAGTTCCGCAAAATCCATGCCTGTGAGTTGCGGCTGCGCCTTGTGGTGTGCCTTGATGAGGTCTCCGCATTCTGTGATCCGCTCTGCCCACCATCCGGCGTCCATGAGCCACGAACCGTCGGCGATGATTGTTTTCGCAGCGGTCAATTTGGCAATGGCGGCATCCACACACTCCTTGCTGTAGCGGCTCTTGAGCAAAGCGGCGGCGCGGGGCAGGGCGCAGTCGCGCTGAACCTTCGCTGCGAGCAGCGCGGCAGGATCGTCCGGCGCGGCGGCACAGGCTTCGAGCGCGGCGCGATTGCGCGGCTTGCGGAAAAGCGCGCGGCTCGCGTCAGGATCGAGCACGGTGCCGCCGGCGATCGTCGCCTGCCTCGCAAAATCACGCAGTACAAAACGATCTCCCGTGAACGCGAAGACTGGACCGCTGAATCGCAACTGGCCGGTGAGTCGCGCTCCGGGGTCCATGCTCCTCGTGCCGAGAAAATACACGCGCGCCTCGTGCGCCGAGCCGCCGTGGTGCCACATGACTTTCTGACCATTGCGCAGTGGCCTCGTCGCCATCGGCGAGCCTGGCACTTCGCGCGCGGACTTATCCAGCAACACATCCAGCGTGTCAGATGCTGTACCCAGTGACTCCAGAGTAACGATGTCACCGCGGCTGACGCCGGCGCGGTCTTCGCGGTCGGCGATGGCGATGTCGGCCAGATTCACCGCCGTTCTCATGCCCGGAAGAGCGGTCTCCACATTGCTGCTGTGCGACTGGAGATTGCGCAGGTGTGTCTTCAATCCGGACGGCTGAACAACAGCCTCCTGCCCGCGCTGAAAGGTGCCGCCGCCCAGCGTGCCGGTCACGACCGTGCCGATGCCCTGCGGCGAAAACGTGCGGTCCACCGGCAGCCGCGGCTTACCGATGTCCACCGGCGAGGGCGTATCACGCAGCACGCTGGCGAGTGCGGCTTTCAATTCCGTCAGGCCGCGGCCCTTGGGTGCGGCAACGGGCACGATCGGTGCCGCAGCGAACGGGGTGCCGGCCAGGGACTCCCGCAGCACTTCGGCTGCGAACTCCGGATCCTCGACGAGGTCGGATTTTGTCAGCGCAACGACCGCACGCGTCACACCGAGATACGTGAGGATTTGCAAATGCTCTTCCGTCTGCGGCATCCAGCCATCATCCGCCGCGACGACGAACAGCGCCACATCAATGCTTCCCACGCCGGCCACCATGTTCTTCACAAAGTCAGCGTGTCCCGGCACGTCAATGATGCCCAGACTGTAGGTCACCTCCGCGTCCGCCGGGTCGGCGATGTCGAGATGGGCAAACCCCAGATCAATGGTCATGCCCCGCGCCTTTTCCTCCGGCAGACGGTCAGGATCAGTGCC
>JANOZA010000305.1:0-3282 GCA_031429155.1 Verrucomicrobiota bacterium
GTCGGTCACGATGGAACTCGCGTCGTGATTCCCCAGCACGCGCCAGACAGGAGTGAGCGCAGTCGAGAAGGCACCGTTCTGCATCAACTCCACGCCGGACGCGGTCGTGATTTCGCGCACCGAGACATCGTCCACGAGCACGTCGCCTTCCTCCAGCAGGCCCATGCGGAGTTCGTGGAAGGAAGTCGTCGCATTCGTCGCCGGGCTGATCGTCGGCGAATAGATCGGCGTCGCCGCTGCGGCGGTGAAGGTGTAGTTCTGCCACGACGCGCGCGTGCTCTCATCGCTCGCAGCCCAGCTTTCCGGCACGGCGTTGTCGGCGTGAGGGTTTTTCAATTCGAGGCTGGAGCCGAGGCCATCGGTGTAGAGCGGCCACGGTTCTTTGTCGCGGTAGAAGACCTCATCCACGGCGTTGCCGTAGGCATCGCGGAGAATGACGCGCTCGCCGCGATTGCTCAGGCCGCCGGAGAAATTTCCGACGACCGGCACGCCGGGATGCGCCGTGGCGAACCCCGTCGCATCATTGGTCACACAGAGATAACCGCCCGCCGGAATCACCGTGAGCGGCGGGAACGTGAACCCGATGGCATCATCGAGTTCCCAGCCGTCGAGGCTCACTTCGCTGCCGGACTTGTTGTGCAGTTCGATCCATTCCTCAGGGCTCTCGACATACGGCTGAAACTGCGGGCGGCGGTGGTACATGATTTCATTGATCACCACCGCCGTTGGCACCGTCACCTGATTCGCCGCGCCCGGCGTGATGTCCGCCGGCGCTTCTGCGGCGAGGAATTCACCCGGCGCGCTGCCGGCCAGCGGCGGACGGCGCAGTTGGTGCTTCTGCGCCTTTTGCAGCACGGCATCAATCACCGTCGTCTTGCCCGCGCCGTAGAGGAAAATTTTATCCTCATCCAGCGGATGCAGGCCGGTTGTGGTTTCATCGAGCAGAAGGAACCCGCCCGCCGCCAGCGTCGTCGCGGGCAGCGTGTAGCTCGCGCCCAGATTCGTTTCGATGACGAAGCCGGTGAGCGTCAGTGGTGCAGCGCCGTAGTTGTGGAGTTCGATCCACCAGACCACCTGGTCGTCGTCTGTCACTGCATTGATGACCAGTGGCAGCACCGGCGGGCGGCCGTTGCCTCCGCTGCCGGGCAGCGCGGTGCCGAAGATTTCGATCTCATTCAGCCCGACGTGTCCGCCGGCATAGCTGGAGGTGAGCGTTTCAAATTTCAAATACCGCGCCGTCACCGGCGTCAGGCCATTGGATGAATTGAACGAATCCGCCGGGATCGGCGCCTGACTCGTCCGCGTCGTCAGGGTGCTGTTCAGAATCTGCACCGGGCTGACCGGCTGGTTCGATCCATCCACCGACGCCGACGCGAAGAGCCGGAAGTTCGCGGTGCCGCGGTCGTTGTACTGCGTGTTGTGAGTGTTGCGCAGGAGGACCTGGGAAATCTCCACGGGATTGCCGAGGTCGAGCACGAAGTGCTCATTGCTCACGCCGTCGCGGCCCAGCCAATAGCTGTAGCCAAAGAGATCGCCCGCCGAGCCATCGGTCACATTGAGCGCGGAGAAATCATTCGGCGGCGTGCCGCCGTTGAAGGGCAGGTTCGGATACGCCGCGCTGCCGGCGATGACGGCCCGGCCCAGCGCGAGATTGTTCGCCACCGCGTCCGTCGGCAGTTTGAATCCCGTGGCGATGTGCCCGACCTGCGACGCATCCATCGGCCCGTGCCACATGGAAACCTCGTCAATCTTGCCGTCGAAGTAACTGAGCGCCGCGCCGCCTGCGAGACCATTGCCGGAGTTGGAGCCGATGAGCCAGCGCGTGCCGCCGGTCCACAGTGCGCCCACGCCGACCGGCGTGCCTTCTTCCACGCCGTTCACAAAGAGCCGCGCCACGCCACCATTCGTCGCCACCGCGGCGACGTGGTACCATGTATTCGCCACGGCGGTGGTCGTGCCCGTCACCGCCTTTACCGCGCCGTCGTAGAAGTAATGCTCGAACTTCCCCGTCGCCGTCATGCGCATCTGGTGCGAAAACGATGCCGTGGGCAGGCCCGCATCCGAGCGCAGGACGATGCTCTGCCCGCGAATCGTATCCGCCCGCACCCACGCGCTCATGGTGTAGGCCGTGGGATGAACCGCATCCGGCACGTTCACATATTGCGTCGTGCCATTGAAATCGAGACACTGCCCGCTGCCGACGATGGGCGGAAAGAGCGCCGTATAGACAGGCCCCGCCACCAGCGTGCCGTTCACCGCGTTGCCCGAAGTATCATTCGGCGTGCCTTCAAATTTGGAATACCGCCGCAACGGTCCCGGCACGCCGTTGGCTATCGCCCCCGGCGCGACGCCATTGTTCTGCGCGGTGAAATTAAACACGCCCGGCGTGCCGCCGGCTTCCACACTCGCGCGCCAGTTCTCCGGCGACGGACTGTCGTGCAGTTCGTCCAGCTTCGACAGCGTCGCGCCCGAGCCATCCGCCGCCACCGGCCAGGGCTGCTTGTCGTTGTAGGCGATCTCATCCATGCGCCGCCCGTTGTTATTCTTCAGCGTGACCGACTCGCCGTCGTTATCCAAAGAGTTGAGCAGCGGCCCCCGTACTCCAGTTATGCCGTGCGCCGCCATGAGCGCCGCCGGATTTGCCGCCACCACCAGATACCCGCCGCCCGCGATGACCGTGCCCGCCGGAAAGACAAAATCCGCCCCGCCATCCAGCCGCCAGCCTGACAGGTCCACGTTCACCGAGTTCTGATTCTTCAACTCGATCCACTCGCCCGCCGTCTGCGTGAGCGTTGGGTTGTAGTGAACTTCATTGAACGTGACGACCGAGTCCACGCCGGCAAAAGCCGCGGCAGGGAATGCGAGGACGGCGCAGAGCAGCGAGGGAAGGGAAGGGCGCATTGGGGGCATGGAGTAAGGGAGGGGTTTTTGAGACCGTGGCAGAAACTCCCCAATCTGTCCGCAGGAATCGTGATGCTTTTCCGCCGTTACGTCACCGACTCTTGCGAAGCCGTGGGGGGCTGACCGGGGGTTTCACCCCCGGCTCCCGAGTAGCTTCTCAAAAAGTTCCCGGAGTTTCGAAGCGCTTCGAAGCACAGATCGTCCTCGTCCTCCTGCTCGTGCTCGTCCTCGAATCCGGGTGAGTGGCGCAAGTCGAACGATCTCGAGGACGAGGGACGAGAACGACGACGAGGACGATCCCGTAACGGAAGTTAATCCCGGTTCCACACCGGCCCCCGGTTCGGGTGCTATTCATGGGGGAACCGCGCTGCGGTTCGATGC
>JANOZA010000306.1:0-4681 GCA_031429155.1 Verrucomicrobiota bacterium
CCCGAAGGCAGCGTGCTGGTGGACATCGCCGTGGATCAGGGAGGCTGTGCGGAGACAACGCGTCCGACGACGCACAATCAGCCGACTTATGTCGAAGAGGGCGTCATCCATTACTGCGTGGCCAACATGCCCGGTGCCTACGCACGCACCGCTACTCAGGCACTGACCAATGTCACTCATCGCTACCTTGGCCTCCTTGCGGATCACGGGCTCGCTGAAGCCTGCCGTCTCAAGCCGGAACTTCTCGATGGCATCAACTGCCACGGCGGTCTGCTCACCTGCAAACCCGTCGCGGAGGCGCACGGCCTGGCGTTCAGCGAGCCGGCAAACCTTTAGCCGACCGCGCCCGGCGACGCGGAGGGATGACATTGCAGCCGCACAGTCCCTGCGCTAGCTCCGGCACTCCGCACCATGACCGACGCTGACGCCCAGCCGAGAGAAGGCTCCGGCCCTTCCTGGAAAGACACGCTTCTGCATCAAACTGCGGCGTGGAGCACCGCGCTGTGCCTGCTGGCCGGACTGTGGCACGGGTGGATGATTCCAGCGGGCGGACGGGAATGGCAGATGCGCTTTTGGCCGGGGCATTTGCTCATTGATGCGCTGGAGGCTGTGGGGTTCACCGTGGCGGGACTAACCGCTGGCGGCTGGTGGTGGTGGGTGGCCGGTTGGCGGCGCGGCTGGAGCGGAATGGCGGGAGTGTTCATTCTGGCTATCACCGCTGTCGGGGCGTGCGCCGGCTGGCTGCAATGGAGCGCCGTGGCCGGCATCCTCGGAGCACTCCTGCTGCTCGCGCTGGTCTGCGCCATTATCTCTCCACGTCATCGGCCCCAAAAGCTGACGGCGTGGTGCCGGGAGCGCCGTCCGTGGAATCTCATCTTCTTCTGCAGCTTCGTTCTTTTAAATACCGTGAGCGATGTGCTGATGACCGGCACCGCGCCACCCGGCTGGCTGGAGGCGTCGGGTTTTGTGGCCGGAAGATTTCTCACCCAACTGGTCATCGCCTGCATTCTGTGGCTGGCGCTGCTGCTCGGCGAGCGCTGGTGGCCGCGCGGGCTCAACTGGTTCGCATGGAGCGCCGTGGCGTTCGCCCCGCTGCTCGTGGCCGTGGACATGGTGCTGCGGCTGGCATGGACCAAGAGCCTCTACCTCCTCTGCGCCGAACTCGAAAATGGCGGTCGCCTCGACATGCTGAAAGTCCGGGAAGGCGGCACGGAGGATCTCGCGGCCAAAGGGCTCATCCCCATCGTGCTGTGCATTCTCGCTGCGCCGGCGTGGTTTTTGTTAAGCCGCTGGCTCTCCCGCCGCGGCGGCTGGCGAATCAGCGGAGCGCGGCTCGCCGCTGCCGCACTCACGGCATGGGTGGTCCTCATGGCGCTGCAGGTGGTGGAGTCGCTCAGCAAGCCCCTCCCGTGGAGGCACTGGGAAAGCCGTGAGACCACCATGCAACTCACGCCCTTCTCGCCGCCCAAGGGACTCGTTACCTTCAGCGTGACGCCCGCCAATCCTTCCTTCGCCGAAGCGGCACCCGCGGCACGGCGGCCGGACATTTTTCTCTTCATTACCGAAACGCTCCGCGCAGACGCCATTCACGCGGAGCGAACCCCGTTCCTCGCGCGCTGGCGGGACGAGGAATGCCAGGTGATCACCGAGACCCGTTCAGCGTCGAATGCCACGCATCTTTCCTGGTTCTCCATCCTGCACGGGCGCATACCATGGCATTCAGAAAGTGCCGCGCATCTCGTCGCGCCGGCCCCGCTGTTCAGCCTGCTCCACGGTGCAGGCTACGAGGTCGAAGTCCGCGCCGCCGGAAATTTTGACTACTGCGACATGCGCACGTCGAACTTTGGGGATGGCAGCTTGCTCCGGGTCTTCGAACACACGCCGGAGGTCCATCCCGACCGCGTATTCGCCGCACCCGAACGCGAACGCCGGCTCATGCAGCGGCTCCGGGACTCCGTCACCAAATCCCCGCCCGGCGGCGCGCTCTGGCTTACAGCCATTGATTCCGGCCACTATCCTTACAAGTGGCATGAGGAGTGGAAGCCGCCTTACACCGACTTCGAGAAGAACCCTATCTTTCCCGTCAGACCCTCGCCTGAGGAAATCGCCCGCGTGCAGCGCCGCTACTGGAACTCCGTCTCGTGGGGCGATCATCTTGTCGGCGAGTTCATCGCCTTCCTCAAAGCCAGTGGCCGCTATGACGAATCCATGATCGTCCTCACCGGCGACCACGGGGAGGAGTTTAAGGAACACGGAAGCTGGTTCCACTGCTCCGCGCTCAATCCGGAGCAGACGCGCGTGCCCATTCTCATCAAATGGCCCGCCAGCACCGGCCGCGGCCCTGCGCTGGCCGATGCCAGCCACCTCGACCTCGTTCCCTCCATGCTCGACGCCGCCGGCTTGCCCGAGAGTATCTGGCGGGGAATGCCCGGGCGCTCCCTGCGGCGGGAAGGCGGTGCCACATCCATCATCGTCACCTGCTACGCCAGTCAGAACGGCGAGGCTATGGTCTGGCGTCGCGACGGTTATGAAGCCGCGTTCTCATGGAGCGGAACCTGGGTTCTCGCGCCGCCGGGGAAAGTCTGGCTGGAGCGACTGGATGGGCCCGATGGCCCGGTGACGTGCGCCAGCGCGGAGGAATACGAAACCGAACTCCGCCGCCTCTTTCCTGACGCCTTTGTGCGCACCTTCACCCAGTGCGTGCGTATCGAACGGTAGAAGCCGTTTGACCGTCCGCGCGGGCAGCGTCCCTTGGCGCCCGTTATGGCAGCCCCCAATTCTCAGGCCCGCATGAACCGCTGGATCGCCCTCCTCGGCGTGACTGCGGTCACCGTTTACCTTTCGTGGAAAGTGCTCGAGCCATTCGTGGAAGTCCTTATTCTCGGCATCGCCCTCACCGTCATCTTCCAGCCGGTGCACCGTCGCTTTGTGAAATGGACCGGCGGCAATCGTTTCGCCGCTGTGCTCTCCACATTATTCACCTTCCTGGTGCTGATGGTGCCCTTCACTTTCGTTTCCATCACCATGGTGAACGAATTGCCGGGCGCCGCGCAGACCCTCCGGGAGGGAATTGAGAATGTCCAGAAAGCGTGGGAAGCCTCAGCCGAGAGCGGCGGCTGGCTCGCTTCCCTGCGTGAACGCTGGAAACTCGACGACTACCTTTCTCCTGAGAAACTCAAAGGTTACGCCGACACCGGCGCGGGATTGATCGCCTCGCACGCCTTCGCCTTCGTCGGCGGCATTGTCGGCTTCTTCGTCGGCTTCATCTTTCTGATCTTTGTTTTGTTCTTCCTCTTCCGCGACGGTGAAAAGCTGGGTAAGCGTCTCACCGAATTCCTGCCCATGCCACGAGAGCAGGCCCTGACACTTGTCTCCAGAACAGAAGAAGTCCTCGGCGGCTGCGTGTATGGCGTCATCATGGTAGCGGCGATCCAGGGCACTCTGGGCGGCATCACTTTCTGGTGCCTCGGCATGCCTTCGCCTGTAACGTGGGGCGTCGTGATGACACTCTTTTGCACGCTGCCCATCGTCGGCGCGTGGGTCGTCTGGGTGCCGGCAGCCATTGGGCTCGCAGCGCACGGCGACTACACCCGCGCCATCATTCTCGCGCTCGTCGGACAGTTCGTCATCAGCACCATAGACGGATTCCTCCGCCCCCTCCTCGTGGGGCAGCGCGCGAAGCTCCACGAACTCGTCATCTTCTTCTCCGTGCTCGGCGGCCTCAAATACTTCGGCCTCCTGGGCATCCTCCTCGGCCCCATCGTCATGTCCCTCGCATGGGGCCTCACGAGCGTCCTTTGGCAGGTGCAGTCTGTGAAAGCGGATGACGTGACTCCGCCAGGTGAAGCCATTTGACCAGGCAGCAGTGCCCGGCTCTCCATTCCCCGTCTCCAACTCATATCTCCCCCATGAACCGCCGCCAACTTCTCTCCACCGCTGCCGGACTCGGCGCGGTCTCCCTTCCTGTGAACACCGTCTCTGCTGCCGAGGACTTTTACGTCGCCAAAAAGGACGCCCGCATCAAACAGTCGGTCGTCCACTGGTGCTTCAATCCCATGCCGGTGGAGGAACTCGCCATCGGCGCTGCGAAAATGGGATTACAGTCGGTGGAACTCGTGGGGCCGGAGCACTGGCCGACGCTGAAGAAGCACGGGCTGACGTGCGCCATTGCAGGCAGTCACGGTTTTTCCAAGGGATTCGCGCACCCGGAGGAGCACGAGGAGTGCATCGCGTCGCTGCGGAAAAGCATTGATGCCTGCGTGGCCTTCGGCGTGCCGAGTGTCATCACTTTCTCAGGATTTTCCCGCGCGTTGGATCATGAAGTGGCGCGCAAGAACATGATTGATGGGCTCAAGAAGATCGTGCCCTACGCCGAGGAGAAAAAGGTGACGCTCTGCCTGGAGATGCTCAACAGCCGGGTGAACGAGAACATGAAGGGCCACCCGGACTACTGGTGCGATCACATTGACTACGCGCTCGATATTTGCCGCGCCATCTCCTCGGAGCGCATGAAGATGCTCTTCGACATCTACCATGTGCAGATCATGGATGGCGATGTGATCCGGCGTTATAAGGAGTGTGCAGAGTTCACCGGACACATCCACACGGCGGGGAATCCGGGCCGTCAGGAACTCGATGACGATCAGGAGATTCACTATCCGGGCATCATGCGCGCCATCGC
>JANOZA010000307.1:0-7322 GCA_031429155.1 Verrucomicrobiota bacterium
GGTAGGGCGGGCCTCTGGCCTGTCCGGTTTCGGCATCCTGCCGAAACAAGTTTGCGGCCAGAGGCCTGCAAACGGCAGGCGGGACGCCCGCCCAACCCGGTTGACTGCCGGATCAGGGTTCAAACTGAGACACTGGCGACATTGGAATGTCGAGCTACTTTCCTCACTTGCCGCCGCCTCCCGTTTGCCGCTCCATGCGCGCATGAAGAAAACGAAAGTGGCCGTCCTCGGCGCCAGTGGTTATTCCGGCATCGAACTCCTGCGCATTCTGCTGCGGCATCCCGCGGCGGAACTGGTATGCGTGACGTCGCGCCAGGCGGCAGGGAAAAGCATCGCGTCGGTGTTCCCGCGTTTTCAGGCGGTGGGGGTGGCGGATGATTTGCAGTTCATCGTGCCGGAAGCGGAAGTCATCGCATCGACCGGCGCGGAGATCGCATTTCTCGCGCTGCCGCACGGCGTGGCGCATGAATTTGCCATCGGTCTGCTGGAGCGCGGCATCCGCGTCATTGATCTCAGCGCTGACTTCCGGCTCGATGACGCGGCGGTGTATGAGGAATTCTACGATCACCCGCATCCCGCGCCGGATCTGCTCACGGAGGCCGTTTATGGCCTGCCGGAGATCAATGCGGACGCCATTCGCAGCGCCCGGCTGGTGGCGTCGCCGGGGTGTTATCCGACGAGCGTGCTGCTGCCGCTCATCCCACTGCTGCGCGCCGGCATTGTCCAGCCGCAGAGCATTTGTGTTTTCAGCATGAGCGGTGTCAGCGGGGCCGGAAGGAAGGAGTCGGTTCCCCTGCTCTTCTGTGAATGCAATGAAAGCGTGCGCGCCTACAGCGTGCCGAAACACCGGCATCTCAGTGAGATCGAGCAGGAACTCAGCAAGGCTGCCGGCGTGCCGCTGCACATTACCTTCACGCCGCATCTCATTCCCGTCACCGCGGGCATCGCCACGACCATTTACGCCGCACCGCAGCCAGGGAAAGAGAATGCCGACCTCGCTGCCGTGTACCGCGAGGCCTACGGCAGCGCGCCCTTCGTGAGACTCCGCGGTCAGAACAAATGCCCGGACACGAAGGACGTGGTGCGCACCAACTTCTGCGACATCGGCTGGTCCTGGGACACACGGACCGGCCGCTGCATTCTAATGAGCGCCGAGGACAACCTTTGGAAAGGCGCGGCCTCCCAGGCAGTGCAGTCATTCAACCTCATGACCGGCCAGCCGGAGGCGGCGGGGTTGGACTGGTGCTGAGTCGTATCAACAATTGACGGCACGGCATGCGGGGCTTGAGTGGCGGCCATGAAAACTCCCGCTCTGTTCGCCGCCGTTCTTGCATTCTCTGCCGCTCCACTGATCGCTGAAGACTGGCCGCAGTGGCTCGGGCCGCGCGGCGACTCGTCATGGAACGACACCGGACTGATCACTAAGTTTCCGGCAGAGGGGCCGAAGGTGGTGTGGCGCGCTCCGGTGGCGAACGGCTATTCCGGCCCGTCCATTGCTGGCGGCAAGGTGTTCGTGATGGATTACCAAATCGCGACCGGCAAACTGGATGCGAATCCTGGCGGGCGCACCGCGCTAACGGGGAAGGAGCGCGTCGTTTGTCTTGATGAGAAAACCGGCAAGCAACTCTGGGCGCATAGTTACGATTGCCCGATCAACCTCAGTTTCCCCAACGGGCCCCGCTGCTCGCCGGTGATAGAGGGCGACCTGGTCTTCTCGCTCGGCGCGGAGGGACACCTCTCGGCGATCAAGGCGGCGGACGGCAAAGTGGTCTGGGAAAAGGAATTGAAGAAGGATTACAAATGCGAGTCCCCCATCTGGGGCTACGCGGCGACGCCGCTGGTGAGCGGAGGACTGCTCTATACGCTGGCCGGAGGGAAAGGCAGCGCGGTGGTGGCGCTGGATGCAAAAACAGGCAAAGAAGCTTGGCGCGCACTGGACACGAAGGACATCGGCTACGCACCTCCCGTGATGACGAAAGACGGGTTGCTGGTGTGGCATTCCGAGGCGCTCAGCGGCCTTGATCCCAAAACCGGCAAAGTTCACTGGAGCCAGCCGTTTGCCGCCACCTACGGCATGTCCATTATGGCGCCACGGGTCACCGGCGACGGCATTTTCATCGGCGGCATGGGGAAGAAATCCATGTTGGTGAAGCCCGGCCACGACAAAGCGGAGATCGTCTGGGAAGGCACGCCGCAGAATTCGCTCGGGCCGAAGAACGGCACGCCCATCGTGGTGGACGGTTATGTTTATGGCTGCGATCAGGATGGCGATCTGCGCTGTTTTAAGTCCGCCACCGGAGAACGGATGTGGAGCACTCTGGAAGTCCTGAGCGGCAAAAAGTCGTCGTCCGGCACCTTCTTCATGGCGCGCACGCCGCAGCAATGGGTGCTCTTCAATGACTACGGCGACCTCATTCTCGCTGATCTCAGTCCGTCAGGATACAAAGAGGCCAGCCGCGCAAAAATCCTCGTCGCCGATACGCCATCAATGGGCCGCAACGTTGTGTGGAGTCACCCGGCTTTCGCCAACCGCTGCGTATTTGCCCGCAACGACAAGGAACTCATCTGCGTCTCGCTGGCGGCTGAGTGAATCACTTCACGGCGACTGCGAAAAGAGCCGCAGGAATTTCCGGCCCGTGGCCGGCACCGGAATCCACGCACGACGATATTCCACATCGACCGTCTGCGTCGCGGCGGGGTCCAGTTCGTCGGTGACGCCGGTGGTGCTCCATGTTTGGAGGTCGGCGGATGCCTCCGCACGCAGGGTAAGGCCGGCGGCGGTGCGCGACGGGCGGCGGGTGTAGTGAATGGCGACGCAACTAGCAGCACCGATCATCTCCATGCTGCCGGAGGGTGGAAGGTCGCGCACGCGCGGATTCGTGCCGAAGGCGTATTCGCCGAAGTCCTTGCAGCCGTCGGCGTCGGTGTCGGCGTCGGGCTGACCGCTCAAGGTGTGGGTAGCGGAGAAATTGGCGAAGGTCTCCGGCACCACCGGTGCAAAGAAGTTAGTGCTGACATACGCCGCGACGGCTGCGCCGAGTGCCTGACCCGCGTCCTGATCGAAGCGCCAGTGGACGCCGAGCCAAATGCGGCTGTCAGAATTCTCCTTCGCTGCCTGACTGAAACTCGTGAACGAACGGGTGACGCCAGGCAGTTCCGCCGACTTAAGCGAAAAGCTGACGGCATCGGTGCCATAGAAGGCCTTCAGCGCGCTGAAGGTGGCATCGCCCATCGTGGCGTGGCCGGACACATAAGCCGGGAACGGCGGCGTGAAGTCGGGGAAGAGTCCGCCGCCAGGAGCGCCCAGCGGTTCCCAGGAGGGCATCGCGGTCGTCGCGGGATTGCCATCGGTATCAGCCTCGCGGATGCCGGAGGTTGGTCGCCAGAATTTGTAGTTGAACTTCACTTTCCACGCGACCGTGCAGGCGTCGGCCATAGAGACGCTGGCCATGGCGAAAAGCCGGGCGTTTTGAGCCTCAGTGTTATTTTTCTGCGTGGCGATTTGCTGGACGACAAAATTGTACAGCACCGGCGGCGGTCCGAGCCCCGAGCGGTCGTAGGCCCAGAAAAGTCCGATCTCCGTCTGCTCTGCGGTGCGGTCGGCACTGTCCTTCGAGCCGTACTGCATCACCTCGTTCCAGGCCGTGGTGTAGGCCGCGCTGGTGAGGGCCGGCGGCGGAGCGACGGGAAACTGGGCCGTATTCTGGATCGCGAAGGGAAGCACATTTCCCCAATCGGGGCCCCAAGCCTGCTGGACCGGCTGGAACAGCGGATCGGGTCGCCACTCGCCTGGACCGTTGCCGGGGGTGTAGGGCACATTCACTTCGGAGCCGTCATTGGTGCGCCACGCCAGGTATTGAGTGGCCACCTCTGCCCCCAGGGCCTGGCCGGCGTCCTTGGCCGCGCCGTTCGGAACCTGGTTCATGTTGTATCCGTAGGCCCAAAAAAGCCACTGACTCTCTGCAGGATAAAGCGCGGTCAGAATGCGGTGAGCCGCCTCCGTGGCTGCCGAGGTCGTGGACGCCGTGGATGCTGCCGCCACGTTCACATGAAGCGGCTGATGAGTGTGCTGGACCGCCTGAAAGCAGTCGTATATGGCGCCGTTCATCATCGCCATCGCCCGCGTGGAGTATCCGGGATTGGCCGAGCCGGAGTCGCGCCGGATCGTCTCTTTGATGTACTCGTTCCATCGCAGGACGATGTCTGCCCTGACGGCGGATTGGCAGAGGCACAGGGCACAAACGAGGCGAAAGATGGTCTTCATGGAGCTGGTCGGTAATGCCGGGACCGAAGGACGGCCTCATGCAAGTTTGAACTGAGTGCATTATTCAGCAAAAACCATAAAACTCAAGGCATTTGGCCGCCCCGGCTTAAATTGCCCCCGAGTGATTCAATCCGCGAACCGGCACTCGAGCTTCAGCGCCTGGCGGAGACGGTGCATGTAGTCGGCCCGGGTAATCTCGTGGGCACCAAACATACGGAGGTGGCTGGTGACCCACTGGGTGTCGAGCAGGGTGTAGCCGCGGTCTTCCAGGCGGCGCACCAGGGAGTAGAGGGCAACCTTTGAAGCCCCCGGCTCGCAACTGAACATGCTTTCTCCGAAGAACGCGCCGCCGATGGCGACGCCGTAGAGTCCGCCAACGAGCTTGCGACCCAGCCAAGCCTCGACGGAATGAGCGAAGCCCAGCTCATGCAGCCGGACGTAACTGCGGAGAATGGTGTCGCTGATCCAGGTGGTTTCGCGTTTGGCGCAGCCGCGCATGACGGTGGTGAAAGCCGTATTGAAGCGGATCTCGAATGGTGAATCGCGCAGCAATTGCTTCATTCCATGCGGCACGTGAAACTCCCGAATCGGGATGATGCCGCGCGGGTCCGGCGAGAACCAGCCGAGCTCGCCCGATTCCATGGCCATCGGAAACATCCCCTGCGCGTAGGCCTGCAAAAGCAGGTCGGGCGGCAGCACGGCGGCGTTCTCGTGGCGTTCGGACATGGACGGGAGTGTAACGAAAGAAGCGCGCGAGGGATAGGGAAATTTCGTGACGGCTGGTACTAAGACCAGGGAGTTGGCCTCACTTCTTCACGAGCTTGGCGGCAAATCCCGGGGTCTCCTTCACCGCCAGGGTCCCGTCGTCTTCACGGCGTACGATGCGGGCCTGGGCTTCCGGGTGTTTTTCGATCAGAAAGGCGGCACCCTTTTCGGGCCCCATGAGGCACAGAGTCGTCGCCAGCCAGTCGGCGAGGGCGCCGGAGGGCGCGATGACGGTGGCCTGGACGGACCGGGTCATGCCGAGACCGGTCGTCTTATCAATGATGTGGCTGTAGCGGCGACCGTCGATCTCCACGGTCTGAAAAAGATCGCCGGAAGTGGCGACACTGGCGTTTTCCACCCCGAGGATCAGTTCCGGTTCGTCGTCACGGATTTTGGCAACCTGGACATTCCAGCCGTCGCGATCCGGCGGGCGGGAGCTGACGAGAATGCCGCCGCCCGCATCAATGAGGGCGCTGGGAATGTGAAACTTTTCGCGCAGCACTTTCATGGCTTCGTCCTGCGCGAAGCCTTTGGCGATGCCTCCGAGATCGAGCTTCATGGCCGGCTTCTTGAGCGTTGCGGTGCGGGCCCTGGAATCGAGAATGAGGGATTCCCATCCGGTGGCGGCCCGGGCCGCAGCCAGTTCCCCGTCCGTGGGAAGAATGCGCGTCTTTTTCGCCGTGCGCCAAAGTTGAACGCATGGGCCGATGGTGATGTCGAACACACCGCCGCTCTCCGCGGCTGCCTTCTGCGAGAGGGCGAGCACCGCGAACAGGTCCCCTGTCACGGTCATGGGCTTTCCGCTGCCGGCGGTTGCGGAGAGACGGCTCAGATCGCTTTCCTTCAAATAGTCACTGAGTATGCCGTTTAATTCCTCCACCCTCGCAAAAGCGCCATCCGCCGCCGCCTGCGCCGACTTCTCTTCAGTCGCATACAGTTTCACCGTCCACACCGTGCCCATGCATGGCCGCCGGAAGGTGAAAGCATCGCCCGCCGGGCAAGGGAGGGCAGCAAAAAGCAGGATGATCAAAGAGCGCATGACGGAGATACGAACTGCGGGGTGGCCGATGCTCAACCAAAAGGCACGGAAATCCGGAATCTCCTGCTTACGCTCTCCAAACGCACGACAAGCATCCTGATAAGTCGTTGCGCCCCTGCGACCGGGGTGCATACTCCGCCCAATTTTACCCACCAAATCCAACACATGGCTTCACAGGAAACCGCAGTCACCCCCAAGGAACTAGATGCCGGCATGATGATCCGCCGGGCTCTTTTCCTCCTCCTCTTAATCGGCGTCACATACTATTACCTCGGCATTGACTTCCGGGGGCTTTCTCATGCCAAAGGCATGGATCAGGCACAGATCGCGCGGCAGATCGCCGACGGGAAGTCATTTACCACGCGGTGCATCCGAACCATCTGCTACACGCAGGTGGCCAAGAAAATGAAGGAGGATAATCCCGCCGATGCGCCCTCCTACTTTGACGGCATTCCCGATACGTATCATTCCCCGCTCAATCCCATTCTCAACTCCATCGTCCTCGGAATGGCCAAGGACACGTGGGAGTTCGAGCCCAATCAGCGGCTCTATACACCGGACGTCATCATCACCGGCGTCAGCATGGTGCTTCTGCTCGCCTCCATTGGCGTGAGCTACCTCCTCATCTCCCGCATATTCGATCCCCGCATTGGTGGCGTTACCGCACTGCTCATGTTGTTGTGCGAATCTTTGTGGCGCTATTCGCAGAGCGGCCTGCCACAGATGCTAATGCTCTTCCTGTTCTCCTTTGCCATCTATTTTCTCTACAAGGCCGTGGAGAATGCTCAGGCGGGGAAGCCCGTGTACCTGTGGCTTGGTCTCACTGGCGGCTTCATGGGTCTGCTGGCTCTGGCTCACTGGATGGCAGTTTGGCCATTCCTCGGGCTCGTTTTGTTCGCCGGTTTCTACTTCAATCCGCGAGGCGTCCAGTTGCTCATGCTCGTCGGAGTATTCCTGCTGATCACCATCTGGTGGCCGTTCCTCAACAACCAGCGCTATTCCGGCAACCCTCTCGGCGCAGGACTTTACCTCTTCTATACCGGCAATGCCTCCACCGGCTCGGAGGAGGGCCTCATGCGCGATCTGGAGCAAACTGCCGGTGCCCTCGACCTCAACGGCCTGCCCAGCAAAATCACGCTCAACAGCATCACCCAGTTGAGCGACTTCTATAATTACATGGGCGCTGTCGTGGTAGCGCCGCTCTTCTTCCTCGCTCTGCTCCACCCGTTCCGGCGCCGGGAAATCGCGGACTTC
>JANOZA010000308.1:0-1713 GCA_031429155.1 Verrucomicrobiota bacterium
CGTCCACTTCCTCGCCGTGAAATCCGCCGTGCAGGCGCAATACGGCTACAACAGCCCGCAGCATGGGCAGATCAACGGCATCGAGTGGTAGGGGCCCCCGCAGAAAAAACCGTTATCCAATTCCCCCGCCCCCATGAAAGACAGAGCACTGCCCGGCGACGAAGACGAGCCGTTGAGTCCCCGGGAAATACGGCGACGGATGAAGCAAATGCTGGCCGCCTGCGGGCCGGTGCGCCAGCATCTCTACGAGGGGCGAAAGCTAACCGGTCACTTGGAAAAGCCGCCGCACTGGGCGCTGCACCTCGAACGCCTGCGGGAACTGGAGAATCTGCTCAAGCGCCGGCGGGTGGAGGACTGGGGGCGCGTCCAGGATATGAACCTGACATTTCAACTGGACCGGGATGCGGACATCGCCGCCGCCCGCGCCGAAGTCAGCGCGCGGATGGTGGGCAATCTGGACTGGGTCATGCAGCGCGCCGAGGAGCGGAAATTTGAGATGTCCCAGGAGGAGCGCGACGGGATTGAAAAGCTGATGATGCCCTACATGGATAAATACCGCACGCAGATGCTCGGTGAACTCCCCATCGCCGTACGCCGCGAACTGGAGGCCAAAAAACAGAAGCTGGAGGACGAGGGCACACTCTAGCCATCGCTCCCGGTCCGCAGGAAAGAGGCGCGGCCAGCGCGGCCCAGGGCGGCGGGCTCACTTCACACCGCGGCGAGCGCAGGCTCCGGCTGGCGGACGGCGGCGGCTTTGGTAACGGGCGCCGTGATTTTCTCCACATCCACGGCGACGACTTTGTATTCGGGGCACATGGTGTCTTCGTCGCATTCGCTGCTGGTGACGATGTTCACGAGGACTTCGGGGAAGTGGAAGGTGCAGTAGAGGATGCCGGGTTTTACTTCGGTGCTGATTCTCGCCTTCATGGGGACTTCGCCGCGGGCGGAGAAGAGGCGGACCATGTCGCCGTCGAGGATGCCTTTCTTCGCGGCGTCGTCAGGGTGGATGGCGAGGGTGTCTTCGGTGACGATGTCCACGTTGCCGGTGCGGCGGGTCATGCTGCCGCAGTTGTAGTGTTCGAGGAGGCGGCCTGTTGTCAGGATGAAGGGAAATTCTTCGCCGTGCTGGACGAGTTCGTTGCTCTCTTTGAAGTCGAAGAAGTGGAACTTGCCTTTGCCGCGTTTGAAGGTGTCGAGGTGGAGGCGCGGGGTGCCGATGTTGCCTTCGGCGATGGGCCATTGCTTGCCCTGATCGGTGAGGCCCTCCCAGGTGGCGCCTTTGAAGAAGGGGACGATCTGCGCGATCTCGGCGAGCACGCCGTCGGGCGTGTAGTCGTCCTGTTTGCAGCCCATGCGCTGCATGATCTCGGCGATCATAACGCCGTCGGGTTTGGTGCCAGGGAGCGGCGGGATGACGGCGTTGACGCGCTGCACGCGGCGCTCGCCGTTGGTGAAGGTGCCGGATTTTTCGAGGAAGCTGGAGGCGGGGAGAATCACGTCGGCGAACTCCGCGGTCGGCGTCATGAAGAGTTCCTGGACGACGATGAAGTCGAGCGCGTTGAGCGCGGCTTTGACGTGCTCAGTGTTGGGGTCCGTCTGCACGAGGTCTTCGCCCATGATCCACATGGCTTTCAAATCACCACGCAGCGCGGCGTCGTACATCTGCGGAATCTTCCAGCCGATCTGGTCGGAAAGATGCACGCCGTAGAACTC
>JANOZA010000309.1:0-1896 GCA_031429155.1 Verrucomicrobiota bacterium
CTCGGGAGTGGATTCGGGCATGGGGTGGGAAAGATTACAGGCGGCAGGGTTTCATCTGCCTGCCGGGGGTGAGTTATCTGAAACGTTGAGCTTTGCTGACAGACTTGGAGCTATTGCGAACGGTATTATTTTAAAAGTGGATCTCCGCATTATACGGAGAAACTTAGGAAAACAAGGACCCTCCCGATTCGGTTTATTCCAGGACGAAAACAACATGGCAGGCTGATGGGGAATCGTCACTTTTAATCAACCTGACTTCCATGCCTTCGAGTGCTTTGCCGGGATCACCCGGATCAAAATCAACGGCCAGCTTCACGATTATTCCGCTATCGGTGGTGAGGTAAAATGGAAAGACAGCCTTGCCGTCAGCGCCTTGGGTTTTGATCTGCTCAAGCTTCCCTGAGAGGGGCGCCTTACTCCCGAAGACGAGTTCCGTCGGTATGACCTTCGGCTTGGGCTTGGCTGCCGGGCTGCTCGCGAGGCGGAGGTCAGGCCGAAGGTGAAATTTTTCCAGAAAAGGCCGGAATCAGGGTGCCCGCAGGACTTTCAGCGGACTCGTCCTGCCCGGCGGTGTCGCGATGACCGGGCTGCGGGAGCCGGGCCAGATTTCCAGCGGGCAGAAGGGCTGGGCGTGCAGGAGCGAGCTGTCGCTGCCGTCCGCGTCGCGGCCAAAGTGCAGCCACGCTGCCGGGAAATAGGTGGAGAAGCTGAGCATCTCCACGCGGGCGGCACCGGCGGCTTTTTCCGTCAGCCAGAGCTTGAGCGTGGTGTCACCGGAGGTGGCGAGGAGGCGGGTGTCGTTGCTGATGGCCAGCGCGGTGACGGCGCCGCTGTGGGCCTGCCAGCTTTCCTCCGGGAGTTCCGTCCAGGTGACCGTTTCAAATACACGCACGCGGCCATCTTCATTGCCGCAGTAGAGGCGGCTGCCGTCGGGATGAAAAACTAGCGCGGTGTCGTAGGAGCGGAATTCGCCGACGGGCGGGGCGGGTTTTGTCAGGTCTGCGGGATCGTAGAGGCGCACGCGCCGCCCCAGACCGGTGGCGGCGAGGCGGCGGCCATCGGGAGAGATCGCCATGTCCCAGGCGCGGGACGGGCCGGTTTCCCAGCCCTGGTCGCTGGTGGCGGAGACGGTCCGTTTTTCCAGATCCACGACAAAGACGCGCCCCGGGGTGATGCCGACGATTTTCGTTCCGCCGGGAAACACCAGGCCGCGGAGCAGTCCATTGAATCCCTGGATGTAGCCCGGGCCGGGGATGCGATCCGTTTCCCGAATGGCTCCTCCTTCCTCCTGCCAGAGGATGATGTCGCTGGTCTTGCGCTCCATGGTGGCGAGGCGGCCCGCGGGCAGGACGGCGAGCGGCAGGTGGTCGTCCGCGAGGTGGGTGTAGCCACGGCCTTCCTGCCAGTAGCGCACCGCACGGGGGCCGATGGCATACAGCAGCCGGGAGCCATCCGGCGAGACGGACGGAAGCCGCTCGAACTGGGTCTGAGACACGCTGGTGATGCGCGTGGGCGGTGCGGGCACGGAGGGATTCCAGCAACGCACGGTGCCGTCGGCGGCGGACGTGAAGAGACTCGCCCCATCCCGCGCGAAGACCACGCCGGTGCCGCGGCCTTCGTGTCCCAGCAAAAAGGCGGCGCGCCCGTTTTGCGCACTCCGCGTGAGCAGACGGCGCGGCGGACTGTGCGCGCCATCGCCGTTGAGTGGCTCGCGGATGTACGGATCGCAGTCGTCGTCATAGGTGGGCAGGCCTGCGGGGATGGGCTTCAGAAAGTGGAGCATCCGGACGACGGCATCCGTCCCGACGACGGCGACCAGCGGCTCCGTGGGATGCAACGCCAATCCCGTCATGGCCTCCCGGAAACGCTGCCGCCGCAGCAGCGTCCGGCCGGTGG
>JANOZA010000310.1:0-2776 GCA_031429155.1 Verrucomicrobiota bacterium
TTGCGCGTTTTGGCTTTGAGTACGCGGCCGCCGCTCACACGGTTGTCGGGGCACAGGCCCAGCCATGAGGCGAGGGCCTGGGCACTGCGAAAGGCGGTGGTGATTTGCCCGCCGGTGCCCAGCTCGCTCATGAGTACGCTCAGCAGCCCCGCACTCACTCCTGGCACGGCGCTCAGATCCACGCCGTAGTAGCGCCATGCTTCTTCAAAGATCTGGATCTGCGGGCCGTTCTTGCCGGGCTTGCGCCGGGTCGCGGGCGGCGGGAGCGGGCCCGGGGCCTCCGCCTCTACGCGGGCGCTGATCTTTGCCAGTTCGGCGTCGCATGCGGCTATGTCCTCCTGGAGGCGCCGCCATGTTTGCTGGCTTTGCCGCAGGACGAATAAATATTCTTCGCGGTAACTGCCGCGCAATGCCTCTTTTATCGTGGCAGTGCTGCTGCGGCAGCGGCGGTCGCGCAGGGCGGCGAGTTTGTCCGCGTCGCGCTCGCCGGCGAGGATGGCGGTGATGATGGCCTGCGCGCTCACGCCGTCCACGTCGCTGAAGACATGCTGGATTTTCAAATTCAACTCGGTGAGCACTTTCTGCATCGCCTGGACCTGCTGCGCGGCGGCGGCCACGAGGCTCTGCCGGTGGCGCATGAGGTAGCGCAGGGGCAGGATCTCTGCGGCGGGGCGGTAGGATTTGCGCAGCAGCCCGGCGGCGTGGAGCTGCTGGAGCCAGGCCGCATCCTGCACGTCGGTCTTGTGGCCGGGCACGCCTTTGACGTGGCGCGCGTTGACGAGGAACACTTCAATGCCGGCGGCTTCCAGCATGTCGTAGGTGGTGATCCAGTAGTTGCCGGTGGACTCCATGGCGGCGGTTTTCACCCCGCAGTCCAGCAACCAGTCGCGCAGTTCCTCCACGCCGCGGGTGAAGCTGGAAAATGTGCGCACCAGCGGGCCGGTGGTGCTGCCGGGCGGCACGGCGGCGACGAGTTCCTCCGCGCCCACGTCGATGCCGGCGGCGTGCGCGTGGTGGGTGGTGTCCAGCGGGGTTTGGGCGGCGGCAAGTTTTTTGCGCCGATGGTTTTTGCGTTGGCGTTGGCTCATGGGGTGTGGTGGGGTTGAGGTGTACATGACGGGGCAGCCGCCGAACACAATGAGTCAGTCTCCTGAACGGGGTCGGGTTCGTCCGTTGCCGGGCGTTGCCGCCACCAATGGCCGTCTCGCGGGGGCTGCGGCCATGCTAACCCACGGGGTCGCGATCGAGTCGCGCCACCATTGGCAGTCCGGCCTGCATCCGCGTCATGCACACCGCAATTTTATCACGCCGCAAGCGCCGGGAAAGCCCAGTTACTCACAAGCCGTCAAAAGTTCCGCCGCTTTTTCAGGTGCTAACCATGCGCTGCAGCGCCTATGAGGGTTGTCAATCGGAGTTGAGGTGTTCGTGAAAAGAGTTTTTCTTTTGAGTTGAGGCGTCCGTTGCGCGGAGCGTGACGGAGGTGAAGCGCAGGCGCTCGCGTCAGCGGTTTGTCTCCCTGCCAACGGTTCGCTTCGTTTCACTTCATCCGCGTCTCAAGTGTTCTTCCTCAGTGCTGTTCCTTTTGGTTCCGTCCCTGATCTGCCTCGAGAGTCTTGCCCCACCGGGTGTCGCCGCGTGACGTGTGCCGGGACCTTCTTTGGCGTCCCGCACCAGCTCCTATCCGAGCAGGTGAACCCAAAAGTCCACCGCCCATCGTGTCATGCTTGTGTGACTGCGGCGACCGGGGGCTGCGCCCCTTCTAACCGACGGATGTGTTCGCACACACCAGCTGCAGCTACGAGCAGCAGCCGCCCGGTCGCAAATCCGTTCTCTCTCTCGTTCTGGCTCAGGGTAAGTTGATGGTTGAAAGTGGATGGTTGATGGGGCTACGCGGCCACCCAGCCCAAATCTTCCATCGTGGCCCGGCCGGTTCTCCACCGCCACAGGTCCACGGCCAGTTGTCGCGCCAGCGCCACCACGGTCTTCTTTTTCATCGCGGCGCCCTCGGCCAGCCTGCCCTTCATCTTCTGCGCCGCCTTCCACTGCGGCTGCCACAGGAGGAGCCGCCACACCGCTTCCACCAGCAGGCATCTCACGCGCCCGTTGCCCATGCGGTCGATCCCGCCCAGGCGTTGCCTGCCGCCGCTGCTGTGTTCGCCGGGACAACACCCGGTGTAGCTGCCGATCGCCTTGCGGTTGTGGAACCGCGCCCAGTCGCACACCTCCCCGTCCAGCGTCACCAGCGTGATCTCGCCCAGTCCCTTCGGGCGCGGCTGGTCCTTCACCCGCGCGATCATCTCCGTTTCCAGCGCGTCGAGCTGTTGCTCCAGGGCCACGATGAGTTCCCGCAGCTTCGTCAGGATCCCCAGCACCCATTCATCGAGCCGGGAAAGTTTCTTCCAGTTCCGCGCGCCCCACCACCGCGAGGGCAGCGGCATGTGGCAATACTCCGCCACCTGTCCGTGCCCGCGATTGGCCAGCGCGCGAATCTGGCGGCCGAGGAACTTTCTGCGCCGCGTGACTTCCCGGGCGCGTTGTTCTTTCTCAGTGGGGATGCGGATGGGGGCGAGTTCATCGCGGTTGCCATCCAGCCAGCGGGAGAGGCGCAGGCACAGGGCGCGGGCGTCGAGCTTGTCGGTCTTGCGCCGGCCGTTGAGCGAGACGGGCGTGATGAGGAAGCTCTGCGCCCCGGCCTCCACCAGGCGCCGGTGGAGCGTGAAGCCGAAGCCGCACGATTCCTGCACGCAGAAGACTTGCAGACCTTCGGCGATCCATT
>JANOZA010000311.1:0-13411 GCA_031429155.1 Verrucomicrobiota bacterium
TGGACGGTCTGAATGCGCAGACCGCGCGTGCTGCTTCCGTCAGGGATGAACACAAGTGCGTCTGCGGCATCCACGGCCACGCGAATGCCAGTGCCGCTCAGGGTGAGACTCCCAGCCTCGACGAGCGCATTGGAATAGGCATGGAGCCGGTTTCCACGCAGCACGACGGGAATGTCCACGCCGTAAAATGCCAGGTCGGTAAAGGCGGCCCCCAGGCTGTTGGTATAAACCAGCAGGTCGGTGCCATACACAGTGCCGGAGTCCTCGGCGATGCGTTTGCCGTTGGGAAAGAGAAACGTGCGCGAGGCATCCGGATAAACCCCGTGGTAGGGACTATCCACATCGCTGAGCAGCGTGCCGTTGGTTCCAATCTCCAAATACCTGATATCCGACGGTGATACGTTTAGAGAGCGAAAATAGGCACGCCGGCTTCCCGGCGGAACGCTGAAGCCGGCACCGCGGTAGGCAGAAAAGCTGGCGTAAAAAAGCCCCGTGGACCGATGGACCGTCGTCCAATCCCCATCGCCAAAAAGCAGCACTTCGCCAACAGTGCAGAGCCCGGTGACAGTGTCGGATCCGTTGGCCAGTTCCCGCCGCGCAGAACCGTCGGGATCGAAGCGGACCACGGCGCGGTTTTCGGCGACATAAATGCCCATGTCGTCCACCCAAAGTGCTGTGGCGGGGGCTCCAAGGGGCACTGGAGTCAGCCACACCCGCGCCGTCACGTCGTATCGCTCGATGCGGGGCGGACCGGTGAAGGTGAAGTAAAAAACATTCCCGCCGCGCATGGCAAGTCCGCCAAAATCGCCACCCAGTTTCGGCGTGGTCACGGTGACGGTCGCCGCGGAGGAAGTGCCCGTCGCGTTCATCGCCCGCACGCGATAGGTGTAAGATGCATTGGGTGAGACCGTCGTGTCGGAGAAGTTAGTGACATTGAAAGTCGGGCGGCCCAGTTCCGTCCAGATGGCTGCGGGCACCGTGGAGCGCTCAACGATGAAGCCGTCTTCGCTGGTCGCGTTATCTACCCACGTCAGGCTCACCCGGGTGGCGGTATTCTCGGACACCGTCAGGAGCGTGGGGGCCGGCGGCGCCGCAGCGGCGGCCAGAGTGCGGGCGCTCACCTGAGCAGAGAGGTCACCGGCGTAGTCTTCGCTGAAGACCTGAATCCGGTAGTAGTAAGTGGTGTTCGGCAACAACCCGGTATCGGTCATGGTCGTGGCATTGGCCGGGACATCCATCGTCGTCACCGCACCATCAGGTGTAGTGGAGCGGCTGATACGGAAGATATCCTCGTTGCTGGCGTTGTCCCGCCATTGCAGCGTAATGCTGTTATGGAACACTCGGGCGATACGCAGTTCGTACGGCTCACCCACCGGCTGGCCTGGCCCGGTCAGAGTCAGTGCCATCACAGGCGGCGAAGCTGGAGAGAGAATACTGCCGTTGGTAGCGATGACGCGAAATGCATAAAGCGTCCCCGCATCCAGACCGCTCACCGTCGCTACTGTCGTGTTGGCGGGCACGGTGGCCGCGGGCAGCCACGGGTCGCTGCCGCGCCGGACGTCCACGCGGAATCCGTCTTCGTTATCGGACAAATCCTGCCATTGCAGTGAAACCGAGGAAACCGTGCGACCTGCGACGCTCAGTGCCGCCGGGGCCGCCGGCGGCACTGGTGAGGCAAATACGGTATCAAACGCCGGATCAAGGTGCCACAGCCGCGGGGCTCCGTCCTGCAGGGTGATCACCAGCCAGCCGGACGTCAGTTTCATCACGCGAACGGGCGAGCCCGGGAATTGCCGCACGGTCGCACCCGGAAGAAACTGCGGTGCCAGCCACGTCTGCAACTGAGTGAGTCCATTGATGAGGCGAATGCTCACCAGCGTTTCGCCGCTCCATGCCGCATCGGTAAACGCAGTGCCGACGGGAGCGGTCTGCGTCAGCCCTGTGGTCTCGAACGTCAGTCCATTTCCCAGCACAAGGCGGGAACCATTTTGATTAACCCGGATCGGCCCCGTGGTCGTGAAATCGCCATGATAGGGCGACTCCCCGAGACCGGAAATGCGTCCGTCCGTGCCAATGGTGTCATAGACGAGATCATTCGGTGAAATCCCGTCCCGGAAATGGTACACTCGCCGCAGCGCCGGATCCCATTCATTCACGACGCTGTAGTAGGAATTCAGCCCGCCCAGCGGGACTCCCGCCGGGGAATAGTTTTTCGTGCCATTGAACGTCGAAGTGTGGACAAACTCCCCGGTCGTTATCAATGAGAAGGCGCTGTTGCCCAGAGTGGCAAAGGCAGTGGCCGCCGAACCGGGGACCGCATTCATCTGCGTGACGACCAGGCCCTCGTCCATATAGAGACGGTGGTTGACACCACTGTAGGCCAAATGGCGCGGCACTGTCGGGACCATGACCGGCGGGGACCATGTGTGCGTCACCGGAGACCACCGGAACACCGCCTGATGCAGCGCGGAGTAAAGACAAATCAGCCCGTCCCTGTCCTGATAGACTGTGAGCGGCGAATAACTCACATTGCCGCCATCCAGCGCCAGCCCGGGTGCAGGCGCATCCAGCTCCGCCAGCGTCACGGTTTCCACCACCGGATTCCCCGTGCCCGTTCGGAAGACAAAGGCGCTCCCGCCCGACACCAGCAGAAGCGTCCCTGCCGCTGCGAGGCTTTTTCGCCCCGTCTGGCGGAAGCCTGCGGTCATCCCGATCACCTCCGCCCCGCGCAGCACCACCGGCACATCCCCGTCGAACGCGATGTCCGTGACATTGGTCCCGATGTTACCAAGATAACCGAGCCCCCATGCAGAATAAACACTGCCGGAGGAGTCCAGCACCTTAGCTTCCCCCGGCAGCACCCATGTGCGCACGGCGTCTGGATAGTCGGGTGCATCATAGCTTCCGGAGGACGTTCCCAGCACACCGGAAGAGGAGTATTCCCCATAAGCAATCGTCCATGGGCTGGCATTCACGGCACGTCCGAAATACCTGTTTCGGGAGGGCGCGTAGCTGATGCCACTCAGCGCGTAACTCGGCCCCCCCGTGCCCAACCTCACCTTCGTCGTCCGGTCGAAAATGCTCAGGTTGGTGAGGGTAGTCGTCCCGTGGATCGCGAGGATAAGGTTCCCGTCCAGCATCAGCTTCAGCACGCTGTTGGAAGACACGTTGCCAATGAGGACCTCGGCGGCGAGACTCTGGTTGTAGCTGTAAATGGCGGTGCCGTAGCCGATGAAAACATTCTGTGCATCCCACGCCATTGCCGTCGCCCCGCTCCGGGGCAGCGTCACCGGTGTCAGCCAGGTCTGCGTGCTCAGATCAAAGCGCCGCACCACGTTGCCATAGAGGAACCGCGCCTCCGTGCCCAGCCTCGCGGAATCCACCCATGCCTGCGCCTTAAGCCCCGCGGGCAGCAGTAAAGCAAATAGCCCAAAGTAAAGAAGGCGCCACAGGACGGAGGATTGGAATAAGTACATAGTGAAAGACACGGTTCGCGGCGGGAGATTACAAGAACCTCCCTGGCAGGCAATAAATTTCCTGCCGCCACCGGGAGAGTAACTCCCCTGCCCTCGAATGAGAATGATGAACTTCTCAGGAAGCCCGGCCGGAGCGAAATCCACCAGAAAGTCGCGCATTGCCAGCACGGGCTTTTCCGGTGTTTAATGCCGCAGCATACACGGCCCACTCTCCGCCATCCCATTTTCTCCCCATGCGCACACACCTGCTTCGGACGTTCCTCTTCCTCCTTTCCGCGACGCTCACTCGTGCGGCCCTGGCCAATCTCGCGCTGTCTGGAACCGCCACGGCATCTTCGGAAGGCTATGGGGCCATCGCGGCAGACGCCAATGACGGGAACCGGAATGGAACTTTCGGCGCGGGTTCCGTTTTTCACACGCAGAATGAGACCGGTCCGTCGTGGTGGCAGGTCGTGCTGCCGGGAACCCGATATCTGGATCACGTTCGCATCTTCAATCGCGTGGATGCCATCCAGGGGTCGGTCGGAAATTTCCGCATCATTGCAAAAGCGGCTGGCGTCGAAACTTTCAATCAGGTTTTTCTCGCGACCGGAGCCACGGACAACAACAACAGCCGGGCATGGGGCACGTCGGCGCTGCGCGGCATTCAGGCGGACACGGTGCGCATTGAACGGGTGTCGAATGCCAATCCGGCGGCTGCGAATTTCCTGACCTTCGCCGAGTGCGAAGTCTGGGGCAGCACCACGCCGCTCATCGGACTCATCGCGCCGTTGAGCGTGACGGGTTCGGCGGCGGGCTCCGGCACGGCGCTCGGCGATGCCAACGATGGCGACATCAATGGGAACTACGCCGCGGCAGGCGTGCCGATTTACCATTCCGCAGCGCAGGGCGTTGGGCAATTCTGGGAGGCGGACCTCGGCGCGGACACGCTGGTGAAGTCGGTGCTGCTCTTCAATCGCTGCGAAGCGGCAGGCACGACGAATGTGCGCGTGAAGCTCATCAACTCCGGCGGCGCGACGACGTGGACGCAGGATGTGAACATCGGCCTCGGCGCGGCGACGCCGTTCAACTTCGGATTTGAAATCGAACCGAATGTCGGCGGGCGGCGCGTGCGCGTGGAGACGCTGGTGAATGAATTTCTGATGCTCGCGGAGGTGCAGACGTTTGGCTCGCCGCTGATCATCGTGCCGCCGGTGGTGGAGAATGTGACGGCGACGGGCATCACTGGCAGCACGGCGCAGACGGGGGTGAATCTCACGGCGTCGGGCTTCGCGCCTTGTTCGCTCAAGCTCTACTACGGCCCGGCGGACGGCGGCACCACGGCGGCGAGCTGGGCGAATGTGGCGGACCTCGGATCGCAGACAGTGGCGGCGGTGTATCCGCAGACGCTCATGGGGCTCACGCAGAACACGGCTTACTTCATGCGCGCTTTCGCGCAAAATTCCGCCGGCCCCGACTGGGCGAATGCGACGGCGACATTCTCGACACCGCTGGCGATACCCGCCACGCTGGAATTACTGCCGGCCTTTGGCATCACCGGGCACACGGCGCTCGTGAATGGCCGCATCACGGCGACGGGATTCGATCCGCCGCAGGTCACGCTCTACTGGGGCGCGACGGATGGCGGCACCACGCCGGCGAGCTGGTCATTCAATGCGGCGCTCGGCACGCAGTCGGGCGCGTTCGGGCGGCTGCTCACCAACCTCGCGCCGGGCACTGCCTATTATATAAGAGCGCGCGCCGTAAATGGCGGCGGCCCTTCATGGAGCGCAGCGCTGCCGGCATTCACCACCACCACGAAGAGTCCGGTCGTCATCAACGAAGTGCATTACGAACCGGTGGATAACACGAAGAACATCGAGTTCATCGAACTGTGGAATCCCAGCGACACGCCGCAGAGCATCGCCGGCTGGCGACTGGATGGGCCGGTGCAGTTTCAGTTTCCCGCGGGCACGACGATGGCGGCGAACAGCTACCGCGTCGTCGCAGCAAATACCGCCGCGTTCACAAGCTGGTTCGGCATCGCGCCGAATCATCAGTGGACCACGGGCCGGCTGAAGAACAGCGGCGACCGCATCCAACTGCGCGACGCCGCCTTCGCCGTGCTGGACGACGTGGATTACGCGCCCGGCTTTCCCTGGCCGACGAGCGCGGCGGGCGCGGGACCGAGCATTGAACTCATCAGCCCCGGCCTGGAGAACGACACCGGCAGCGCGTGGCGGAACAGCACCGCCTCGCCACGACCGCAAACGCCCGGTGCCGCGAATACAGCCCTCGCAGTCCTCGCCCCCCCGGGCGTTTCCAATGTCACGCACACGCCGCAGGTGCCGGCCGCAGCGCAGGTCGTTGTCGTTTCTGCGAAGCTCGAAGACCGGAATGGCATAGCTGCTGCCGCGCTGACATACGTGCCGGTGAATCCTGGCACGTATGTGCGGAAGACGGATGCCTCTTATAATACCGGCTGGCTTTCCCTGCCCATGAACGACGCCGGCACCGATGGCGATGTGCTCGGCGGCGACGGCATTTGGTCGGCCTCCATTCCTGCCAGCGTTCAGACACACCGGCGGCTGGTGCGGTATCGCATTCAAGCGACGGACGCGGTCGGCGGCAGCGTCACCGTTCCCTACGCCGACGACGAGCAGCCAAACTTCGCTTACTTCGTCTATAATGGAGTGCCCTCGTGGAGCGGCGCGATGCAGCCCGGCGCCGCGGGCGCGCGCGGTGTGATGCAGAACTTCACGCCGGCGGTGCTGAATACCATTCCGCCCTACCATCTCATCGCGAACGAGACCGACGTGACCAATTGCCAATACAACGGCGGCAGCGACGGCGTGCGCTTCACCGGCACGATGGTCTATGATGGCAAGGTCCATGATCACATTCAATTCAAGAACCGCGGCATCGGCAGCACTTACGTGAGCGGGAAGAATAAGTGGGCGTTCTACTTCAACCGCGCGCGCAATCTTCAGGCGAAGGACAACTGGGGCCGCCCCTACGATCAGACATGGAACAGCATGAGCATGGACGCCTGCGCCTCGCCGTGGTGCGCCGTGCTCCGCGGCATCGCGGGCGTGGAGGAAGTGCTGAGCTACCGTATTTACGAACTGTGCGGCGTGCCCGCGCTGCGCACTCACTACGTCCACTGGCGCGTCATTGATAATGCCGCGGAGTCCGGCGCGACGCAGTATGACGGCGACTTCTGGGGCCTCTACACGGGCATGGAGCCTTACGAGAGCAACTTCCTCGACGAGCGCGGCCTGCCCGACGGCAACATCGTCAGTGTGGAAGGCTACGGCGCGGATCAGAAGCACCAGAGCGCCACGCAGCCCGACGGCCCGACGGACTGGGGCGCATTCGCCAATGGCACCACGCAGGGCGGCCAGACGGAAGCATGGTATCGCGCCAACATGGACGTGCCCGCCTTCTGCACGTTCCAGGCGCTCAACCGCTACGTCTCCAACATAGACATCCGCGGCGGCGACAATTACCGCGCCTATCACCGGCCCGCTGCTCCGCTCAGCGACGGACGCTGGGTCATCATGCCCTACGATCAGGACATGATGATGCTCCCCGCACACCACTGGGGCGCGAGCATTGATGGCGTGACCTACGCGGGCATCAGCAATCAATTCCTCGCCGTGACGCGGCATCCGAACATCGCCATCGAGTTCAGAAACCGGTGCCGTGAACTGCTTGATCTGCTCGGCTCTGACACCTCGACCTCGGGCGGGCAAATGAGCCAGCTCATTGACGAGTACGCGCAAATGGTGAACCCCGCCGGCGCGCCGCTTACCTGGGCCGATGCCGACGCGCATCTGTGGAATTTCCACCCGCGCACGGCCGGCGGCGGCGGCGCGAGCGGCTACACCAGCCACCGGAATAACTTCTTCAAAACACCCTACGCCGACAATCGCGGCGCGAACCTGCCCACGACCAACTGGACCAGGACGCTCCCGGACCCCGACGCCAACGGCTACGGCGACTTCGAGGGACTGATGGCTTTCCTCACCGACTTTCACACCAACACCTGGACCGGCGGCACATGGACGCGCAGCAACGGCAACCCCAAAGGCTACGGCTACAAATACATGGAATGGGAAAGCCTCTACGGTGGCCTCGGCCTCAACCCCGCCACGCCGGATTTGTCATTCCCGAATCGCCCGACGATCACCTACACCGGCGCACCTGGCTATCCCGCCAACGCGCTCGACTTCCAGACCACCGCGTTCAGTCCCGCGGCAGGCAGCACCGGCTTTGCGGCGGCGCAGTGGCGCATCGGTGAAATCGCCGCGCCGGGCATCACCGGCTATGTAGCAGGCGAGCCGCGGAAGTATGAAGTCGAGGAAGTGTGGACCAGCGCCGCGCTCACGCCGTTCGCCGCCACCGTGCGCGTGCCGCTCTCCGCTGCGAGGCCGGGGCACACGTATCGCGCGCGCGTTAGGCACAAGGACAACAACGGCCGCTGGTCGCGCTGGTCGGAGGCTGTGCAGTTCGTGGTGAGCGCGCCGGATGTGAGTGTTTATCAGAATGCGCTCGTCATCAGCGAAGTGAACTACAACCCCGCGCCCACCACGCAGGCCGAACGCGACCTCGGGTTCCTCGACAGCGATCTCTTCGAGTGGATGGAAATCAAAAACGTCAGCGCGTCGCCCGTGGACATGACCGGCCTGCGTTTCACCAAAGGCGCGGACTTCGACTTCCCCGCCGGCTGGACCATCCCCGCCGGAGGATTCGCGCTTGTGGTGAAGGACGTGAACGCCTTCCGCCAGCGCTGGGGCACCGGCATCAACAGCATCATCGCCGGCTCATTCATCTCAGGCAATCTCAGCAACGGCGGAGAGGAAATCAAACTCAGCTACGGCGCCGGCACCGGCGTTCGCAGCTTTACCTACGACGACGTCGCCCCCTGGCCTGCCGCCGCCGATGGCACCGGCAGCACGATGGTTTTGAAAGCTCCGAATATGCGCCCCGACCATACCGTCGCCGAAACCTGGCGTGCCAGCGCCGCCCCCGGCGGCAGCCCCGGCGCGGACGACCTCTACACCTACGCCCTCTGGTCCGCCGGCCAGCCCAACACCGCCGACCCCAACGCCAACCCCGACTCCGACGAGATGAGCAACCGCCTCGAATACGCCTTTGCCACTGATCCCAACAGCACCGGCATCGTTCCGGTGACCGCCATCGTGCTAAACCTCCCCGCCGCCAGTCCGCCGGGGGACTATCTCACCATCACCTTCACCCGCCGCACGGATGTGAGTGACCTCATCTACACGCCGCAGTTCTCCACTGATCTCACCGCATGGAATCCCGCGACCGTCCTGGTCTCGAGTGCGCCAAACCCCGACGGCACCATAACGGAAACTTGGCGCCCGGCGTCACCGGTGACTGCTTCCGCGAGACTTTACGTGCGCGTGCGGGTGCAGTGACTCGGGCTGCTACCCAGCCAGGCCGGCCTACGGATGCGTGATTCGCAGGCGCAAACAGCGGCGCTGAGTGGGACCGGCGATGCTGACGGAGTCGCGCCAGGTGACGATGCCTCCGGTTTCCGTCACTACACTGCCGGGGACGGTGATCCAGCCTGCGGCGTTGGTCCACGTGGCTTGATTACTCCAACTTCCCGCTGCGAGGGTTGAAGAGGTCTCTACGAGCAGGGTGATGTCTGTAGCCGCGGGGTTGCGGGGAAAAGTCAGTGTCAGGAAGTCCCCGCTGCGTCCGGCAATGGGAGCGAAGGCGGTGCCAGCAACGAGCGGACTGGAGCCGAGGCCGTACTCGTCGAGATTCGTCAGGCCGTCGGTGTCGGGATCAGCACCATTCGCGGCGGGACCAGAGTCGGTCGCGCCTGGTCCGAAGTAACTCTGACGCCACGCTTCGATCGGAGCGGGCGGCGGAGTGCCGGTGATGAAGACGAGGGTATTCCCTCCGTTGATTTGGAAGTAGCCGCTGACGCCGGCAGCCAGGTTGGTGGCGGCGAAGTCGGAGGCGATGAAATCCGTGGAACCGAAAGTAGCGAGGGTGTAGGTAAAACCGTTGGCTCCACCTGCAGCAAAATTATACGTGTGCGTGCCGGCATTTCCTTTGCGCAGCGGGCCGCTGCCGAGGGCGAGTCGGTCGGATGCGGAGGATGACGGGCCAAGGTCGAAATTCATCAGCCCGCCGCCGTGCCAGGTGCAGCCGGCGGCGCTCAGTGTGCCGGTCCCGCTGGTGCCCGGCGAGATTATCCCGCCGGACTCCAGCAGGATGTGGCTGGTCGAGCCTGGACCTGCGAGCGTCGCACCGGTGAGCACCTCCGTGGCGATGCCGGTGATGCTGCCGGTGACGAGGAGAGTCCCGGCCTGAACCCACATGCCGCCGGCAAAGGTGTTCGCTGCCGAGAGTTCGAGCGTGCCGGCGCCAGTCTTGATCAAGTCATTCGACACAGCACCGGAAATGATACCCGATATGAGAGCGCTGTCGGTGGTCGCGCCAGGATTGTCCTCAACGCGAATCTCGCGGTAGCTGAATTTGACGGTGGCCTCGGTCGAGTTGAGTTGAAAATTGTCCACGAGAGTGACTTTGCGATCGGCACGCGGACTGCCGAGCACGAGGGCGAAATTGGACTGCACAAAGCCCGGATCTTCCCATGGAATTAGCGTGGCCCCCGCGGCCTGAAGGTCCACCGTTACGTCCGCGCCGATGGCCGCGAAGCCACCGCTTCCGCGATCTTCGGAAATTGCAGCGGGTGGCACGGCGGTGTCGAATTCCGACCAGTTGATGGCTCCCGCTGCGAACCCAAGAGCGCGGGTGAAGGTGCCGCCGCCGGTGAGTTCCAGCACGCCGCCGCGCAGTTTGATTTCCCCGCCGGGCAGCGTGGTGCCCTGGCGGGCGCGCACCGCTCCGGCCTGGACGACGAGCGGCTGAGTGATCGCGCTGTTGGTTCCCGTGAGTGCAAGCACTCCGGCTCCGCTTTTCACCAGAGGCTGATTGGGCATCGCGGCAGAGACATTGAGCACGGCCTGCTGCACGTGATAATAGTGAACGCCAGTGCCGCCCAGAGTGCCGGGGCCGGCGATGGTGGAGTCCGTGGTACCAGCGAGCAGAATGCCGGGGACGTTCAGCGAGCGGGTGGAGTTGATGGTGAGTATCTGGCCGGCGGCCGCTGGCTGGAGTTTCAGCGAGTTGAGGGCGAAGGCACTGACGGAGACGGTGGCGTTTCCAGTGAGGAGGACATTCGCCGTCGCGGTGCTCACTGCGGGAAAGGCGACCGTGGCCACCGCTGCGACGCCGTTGGCTCCGTGCGCAGCGAAATCAGAGCCATTCACGGTGGCGAAACCGACGGCACCCGTGCCCGCACTGTTCGCGATGAGGCCGTTTGTCGCCAGCGGTGCCGTGGAGAACACGATGCGCGGATTGTTCCCCGCCTGCCCCAGTGCCAGCGCCGTCCCGGCCGCGTTGCGTGCGCTGAAGTCCACGGTGGCAGTCTGCACCACCGTGGTCGTGTCGCGGCTCAGCGATCCAAAAGTCAGCACCGTTGGGGCAGCGGCAGCGGTATGCACGAGAGCGATACCAAGGCGTCCGCTGCGGCCTTTGGTAGCGGAGCCGAGCTGCACTCGCCCGGCGGTTTCCGTGGTGCCTGCTGCATTGCCCGCGAGCAGAAAAGTGCCGCCGCCGAGGACGTCTATGCTTGTGGATGTCGCGCTGCCGTCTCGCACGCGGTTCGGGTTGTTGTCCACGGTGTTGTCCAGTTTGAACGTGCCGCCGGCCATGCTGATGGCACCGCTCGCCTGCGCACCGAGAGAGGCGGTCCCGGCAAGGGTCAGGCGGCCCGCGATGACGAGGTCTTTGTTGATATCGAGAGTGCCGGTGACGATTTCCTCGCCCGGGCCGCGGACCACCAGGGCACCACCGGTGCCGCCCGTGCCCGTAGGCGGACCCAGCCGCAGGATGCCGCCAAAGCTGCCGGGCGCGACGGCCTGGATAGTGATGTTTTCGGTCGAAGTATTCGTGCCTGTGACCTGCGACTGGACCAGGCCGGCAGGCCCGCTGATCGTTCCGATGCGGAGTTCAGATGAACAGGTCAGCGTCGCTCCCGCAGACGTGAGGGTGATTGGGTTCTGCCGCAGTGCGGTGGGGCCTGAAAAGGCGTTGTTGTTGAATCGTACCGTGCCGCCATTGATTGTGAGCCGGCCCATCCAGGTGTTCTCTGAAGGCGTCCCGGTCGCGGGCGGCACGGGCACTGGAGTGCCGAATCGGAAGGTGGACGCGCCGTTCTTGGTTACCTCATAGAGCCCGCTCATGTTGAAATTGGACGTCACCGCGCCGGTGCCATCGCCCGTCAGGGTAAGCGGTGCGCCCAGTTCCAGCGGAAGGTCCAGCGTCACGGCTCCGGCGTTGTTCTGTGTAATGGCGGGCGAGACACCACCGATGAATATCCGGCTGCCGGCGGTGCCATCAATGATGATGGGCGGGTCCGCTGGCAGGGCGGCGAGATCGGTCACATTGAAGGTGAGGCCATTCAACTTGAATGCCCCAGCTACATCGTCCGTGCTGGTATAGTTTGGCGGCGTTCCCGCCGTGGTGCCGGTGTCGCCGCTGAAGGTGAGCACATCGCTTAAATCATTGCCGCCGGGAGCCACGCCGCCGTTCCATCCGGCCCCGGCACTCCAGACACCGGATGCGTTGTTCCAAAGGAAAGCCGCCGCGTCAGCCGGGGTCGCGGCCAAGGCTGCGGAAATGGCAAGAAGTGGAAGGGACAGTGAGGAGCGACAGGGGGCGGGTATACGTTTTGTGAGCATAAAGGGGACCGCCCGTTTACCGGTTCCGGATGCATTTGACCAGAACCATTGTGGTTCAAAGTGAGTAATCCCGTAACGACTTTGTAGGAATCGGCCACCGCCTCACTGCCGCCAGTCCCTGTTTCCACCTGCGCTCCCTCCATCTGAACGCAAGATGCCCCGAGCCTCTCACCGACACCGCCGAATAGCGCTTAGTGAGGAGGGAGGAAATCTCACCTCCCTACTTCTTCGAGTCCTGAACGAGTTTGTCCGCGCGGGCGGCCGTCTCGGTCGCGGACGCCTCCAGCTTGTCGCGCCTCGCAGCCGGGTCGGTGACTTTGGCCACCAACTCCTCACCCGTCTTGATCGTCTCATCGAGGATCATGCGGGCGATGTCCCGGTTGATCTCGCGGGCCGCGGCAAACTCGCGGTATGCTCCCGCCTTAGTTTTGAGAAATTCCTCCAGCTTCTCGCCTGGCTTTTTGGCCGCCGCATCGTCCGCCTTCTGCGCAGCCTGCCGGAGTTTCTGCGACGCTTCCTCGTATAGAGTGGCCGCCTTCTCTACCGACTCCTTTTTCTGAGTGCGCACCGCAGGCAGGCCATCCTTGTCCACCGCGTCGAGCACTGACTGGAAAAGCGTGCCGGCCTCTGCGAGCTGCTTGTTTGCTGCTGTGAATGATTCATCGGACTCTTTCGACAGCCGTTCCACTTCCGGATCCAATTTCATTTCCCCGAAGCCCTTCTTCATTTGCATGATCCCGCCCACAATGGCGATGAGGCCGCAAACGACGACGACGATGCGGAGGACCGGACTCATTTTGGGGCGGGCGGCAGGTGGTGTTGGGGTGTCGGACATGCCGGAGAACTATGGGCACGAAACCGAATGTGCAAGCTACGCCTCCGCCCCTTTCCCGGATCTCACCAGTAGCAGAGGCTTACTCTTGTGCGGACCGCACTGCTCACTCCATCGGCGTGCAGGTGAGTTCCAGAATCGTCTGACCAAAGGAAGTATGAACTGGAACTTGAATCGGCTGACCGGCAGTGGCCGCGGCGACAAAGGGCGACTCCCGCGTGGTGAACTGCGGCTGGAGGACTTTGTTTTCAGAGAAGATCACGTCGCCCTGCCACACCGGCGAGAAAACTTCTCCCGGCATCCGTCCGAAGCCCTCGAACACCGTCTGCCTG
>JANOZA010000312.1:0-2274 GCA_031429155.1 Verrucomicrobiota bacterium
CGAAGTTCTCGCGCAGCCAGCCGGCGAATTTGATCGCGTTGTTCTCCATGCCCGGCGTGCCGAGCGGATGGGCGCTGGCGTTCCATGAGAGTGGGTTGCTGAGGTCGGCACCGGCGGTGGTCTCGTTGACTGCTATCAGCGTGGCTCCCGCGCCGTCGGTGGAGGGATACCAGATGTCGTTGAAGGTGAACGTGCTGATGTTTGCGCCGGCGAGGTTCACGAGTTGCACCGGCTCGCCGTCGTTGCTGAATTTGTCCGCGTAAACGCCGAGCACGCGCGGGCCGTTGCCGTAGCGGGCCCGGAATGCGGCGAGGCTCTCGACGAAGACACCGTATTCTCCCGCAGCGAGGACTTGCGGCGGCAGCGTGTAGTGCGTGATGCCGTTGATGAATGCCACGCCGCTGAGGTCTATCGGCCCGGCGCTGATGTTTCGCACTTCGATGAACTCGAAGTCGTCGTTGCGGAACGTCGGGTCCGCGAGTTCCGCCGCTGTGGCTGGCGCGGGAGGGTGGTAGTTGAGTTCTGTGATGATCAAATTCGCCGCGCTCGCCGGCGTGCCGACGACGTAGGTCATCCGAGTCGGCGCGCTCCACGTCACGCCGAGCGGCGTGCCGCTCGAAGTCATCGTCCACGTGCTGCGTTGCGTCCGCGCGATGATCGTCCGCGATGCGGGAATCGTCACCGTGCCGCCGCTGGCGAGCATCGTCGCGGTGGGGTTTACGCCGCCGCCGGGAAGGCGCGGGTCGCTGCCGTCGGTCGTGTAGTAAATTGTCCCGGTCGCCGCGGTGAGCGCGACATTTGTCCCCGCGCTGACGGCGCTCGATGGCAGCGAGAAACTCACCAGCGTCGGGAATTGCCCGTCAATCCACGCCATGCGGGTCGTCAGCCAGTTCTTCATGGCATCAATTTGTCCCGTCCACGTCGTCGTCGCCGGCGTGTCGAAAACACTGCCCGGCGGACGCACCACATTCAGGTAGGGCCACTTGATGAAATTGCGCCCGGCAGCCTCGGTGAGCGGATCGGCGTGGGCATTGATGCGGGCAGTGAGCGCGGCATTTTCCAGCGCGCCGTAGCGCCGCAGCTCGAACCACTGATCAATCCACTGCTGGCGAAAATCCGCATCGCGCAGCAGCGGGACGAACCAGTCCGGCTCGTACTGATTGTCCTCGCCGCCGCGGTTGTAGCTGCCCGAGGGATTCAGGCTCGCGGTCGAGCCGTAGAGCTGCCAGCCCTCCTTCGACAGGTTGTTGAAGAAGCGGCCCGTGCCCATGCAGAGATCGTAATCCCAGAGCGGGCCTTTGAAGAGTTTGCCGTCGCGGTCTTTATACATGTAGTCGCTGCGCACGTACGAATCCTGATCCCGCACCAGCTCATTGATCGTCAGCAGGTCCACGAATGAATTCACATTTATGTAGGCGGGATAGCCGGTGAGCGGGTTGTTTTTCACGACGCCGGCGTTGTTCGCACCGCCGCCCCGCGCCCAGCCGAGCGTGGCGCAGAAGCTGTCGAGATAACCGCCGAGGTAAGTTTTCTGCGCCGCCGTGGGCGCTTCCGGCTGGACGATTTCCAGCGTGGCCCAGCCCGTCGCGACGGGTGAGCCAGCGGCGTGCGTATCCACTGGCTCAAACCGCATCACGTAGCCGCCCGTGACTGCGGGCGGCGTGTTGTCGGCGGAAGTCAGCTCCGCAATGTCCACGCGGTCTTTGCTCTGCTTGATCTTCTCGGTGAGGACGTAAACCCCGGCGTAATCCGCCGCAGTGAGTTCGCCGCCGTCGGTGTTGAGGAACAGCTCGAAGTGCCGGACGCGCGGAGCTTTCATCCCGAGGGTGCGTCCGAGATCGAAGACGAGCGGATTGCGAATGAGCGCCTTGTCCACGTAGGGGCCGCTGAGCACCCAGTCGGAATCGGACGGCAATCCCAGCAGCGCGAGGTCGAGGTCGGCACCCGCTTCGTCGCGCAGTTCGAGGCGATACTGCGACTTCGGATAACCGGCGGAGCTGGCTCCGCGTCTGCGAATCCCGACACGCGCACAGGCGTTCGGAGTCGCCGACAGACTGCTGCGCCCGACTGCCGGATCGAACACAATCAGCCGCGCCGTCTGATACGAAAAGGCATCGTTCGGAACGGCTCCGGCGCCGAAGTTCTCGATCACCATGAGCGGGATATTTGAATCGAAGGTGCCCGGCGGATTGATGCCCGCGAGATTCGAGGTCACGGCGAGTTTTTGATAATGTCCGCCCGCAATTGCGCCCGCCGAACCGCCGGCAAAGACGC
>JANOZA010000313.1:0-1827 GCA_031429155.1 Verrucomicrobiota bacterium
CATGGAGGAATACTTCGGTAGCAGCGCCGCGGACTGGCAGGTGTGGGGCAATGACGAAATCTACAACCCCGTCACCCAGCCTGTGCAGTGGCGTACGCTACTGACCAACTGCCGCAGCGTGGCCCGCCTGCAAAATGGCCACCCCGTGGAGACCGGAGCCACTGCCTTCGCCAGCACCGCCGCAGCCTATGCCTGGATCAGCACTCGCATGGACCTCCCCGCCTACGTGGACTACATCCTCACCAACGTCCACCTCGGCAACTTCGACTGGCCCGCCAACAACTTCCGCTTCGCCTACAACAGCATCACTGGACGCCATGTCTTCCTCCCCTGGGACATGGAGCGCAGCCTCGACTGGAGTACCGACAGTTACTACACCACCCCCGAGAACCACTCCCGCCTCCACCTCGGCGGTGCTGCCGAGCCGTTCCTCGCCCTGCGCGAGTATCCCGACTTCCGCACGCTCATCAGCCAGCGCCTCACTGCCCACTTCGACACTGCCGGCGCCTACTTCCACATCCCCGCCGGCGGTACCGCCTCCGTCGCCAAAACCGGCTGGACCAATCAGATCAACGCCTTCAGCCCGCTCTTTGAGTTGGAAAGCGGGCGCTGGTCCCTCACCGGCACCTGGTTGGACACCGTCTCCGGCCTGAACAAGAGCTTCTACGCCCCCATCAGCAGCAAGACGACGGCGTTCCAGCGCAGCGAACCGGGCTTCCGTCCCAGCGACGCCCAGTTGGGCGACTGGAACCGCGCCACCGGCTGGATCAGAGACAACTGGTTCACCGCGGCCCGCATTGCCAATACCAAAACCGCCCTCCTGCGCACCCCTTATACACCCGCCATCCCGCCCCCGGTCATCTCCAGATTCGGCAACAAGGCCTACCTCTACTACCAGGGCGGGGAGATGTTCTGGACCTTTGACGGCTCCGATCCCATGACGAACACAAGACCCCCATTCACGGCGCGTGATAACATTTCAGCCCATAAAACAGAGGATATTCTCCAGCCCACCACCTTTCGTGCGAGAACTCGCATCCTGGGGTTTTTGTGGTCGAATGAAATCCAAGTCACCTATTCACCTCAATAATCCTATGCATCCGCGTTCTTATTTCCTGCCCGTATTGTTGGTAATAGCCGCGCTCAACAGCCGGGGGCGGTCAGCCGTCATTGATTTTAGCGGGTCCTCCTATGTCAGCTATCAGGGGATACCAAATCCCGGACCGAACGGAAGTATTCAATACAGTGACGGCAGCCCATTTCGTCTTGAGCGTCCGAAGATGTCCGAATTCTATCTCGAAGACTTCGAGGACCACCAGCTCAACACCCCGTTCGTCACCTCGCAAACCGGCGACGAATATCCCTACGGCGTGCTCTCCATGAGGAGGCTCTTTGAAATGGGCCTCAGTGGCCAGCCCTCCAGCGTAGATGGCGACGACGGTATCATCAACGGACGCGGGCACCTCGGCGACTCTTGGTTTGGCCAAGTGGGCCTGCACTTTACCCCCAATGCCGAAGGGCGGTATCCGAACTATGCCGGGCTGGTCATCACGCTGGGCTACCACTATCCGCCGTTGAGCATGATCCCGACCTTCTACGCCTATGGCCCCGCCGGGGAATTTCTCTACGAGATACCCCTCCCGGGAGCCACCTTTCAGTTTGACGGCTCCGGCGGCATGGACACCTCCGCCGACACTTTCGTGGGCATTTATGCCAGCGAAGGCATCTCCGCCCTCGTCGCCAGCCCGCTCATCGCGCTGGAGATAGACCATGTGCAATACGGCTGGGCTTTGATACCCGAGCCGTCGGCGGCGCTGCTGGTACTGG
>JANOZA010000314.1:0-2471 GCA_031429155.1 Verrucomicrobiota bacterium
CGGATGCTTTTTCATGTGGCGGCACGGCGTCGCCTGTGTCACGGACGCCGGCATGTCCACGATACCGCTCCCGCTCCGCCCCTTCGTCCGCGCCAATGGCCGCACGGTGATAGTCCCCATTGATCACGGCACCGCCATTCCTGTGCCGGGGCTCGAACACCCCGCCAAGCTCATCACCGCCCTGCAACCATGGGCCGATGCCTTCGTGGTGAACTACGGCACCGCGCGCGCCTGCCGCAGCGCTCTGGAAGGCCGGGCCATCTGTCTGCGCACGGATGTCTATAAGCCCGCACTCCCCGGCCACACCGACCACGGCGCGTGGATGACGTATGGCGCCGCCGAGGCACAGCGCACGGGCGCGCGCTGCGTCATGCACATGCTCTATACGCATCATCCGGACGAAGCCCGGCAGTTCCGCGAAAGCGCCAGGCTTATCAGTGAATGCCACGCCGCCGGGCTGCCGGTGATCACCGAGGTGTTGCCCTACGGCCTCGGTCGCACCGCCGAATACACGCCGGAGAACATCAGCTTCGCCGTCCGCGCCGCCGCAGAACTCGGTGCCGACATGGTAAAAACCGCATGGCCCGGCGATGCCGACGCCTTTCGCCGGATCGTGGACGCCACCTACGTCCCCGTCATCATCCTCGGCGGGGCCGCTGCGAATGACGACGCCTCCATCCTCCGCATGGTCGCCGACGCCATCTCGTCCGGAGCCGCCGGCATCGCCATCGGCCGCAATGTCTGGCAGCACGCCGACCCCCTCCTCATGCTCCGCCGCCTCCACGCCATCGTCCACGAAGACGCCACCGCCGACGACGCCCTCGCCCTCACTCTCTGATTTCTGCATTCGCTAAATGGCCTTTCTCCCGGACCACGCCTACGACCTCATCGCCCGCGCCCATGCGCAGGGCCGGCTCGCGCACGCCTTCCTCATCTCCGGAAGCAACGGCGACGACCTCCGCGCCCTGGCCGTCAGGATTGCCGCCCTGGTGAATGGCTGGCGCGGCGTCACCAGCCTCGACGACCTCCGCAGCAAAGGCGCCATCATCATCGAGCCCGAGGGCAAGATCCGGCAGATCAAAGTGGACACCATGCGCGACGCCTCCCACCGGCTCCAGTTCACCAGCGAGGCCGCGGTCAAACTCTGCATCATCTCCGACGCCGACCGCCTCAATCCCCAGTCCTCCAACGCCTTCCTCAAAACCCTCGAAGAGCCGCCCGCCAACACCCTCATCCTCCTGCTCACGCGCACGCCCGATCAATTACTCGACACCATCCGCTCCCGCTGCGTCCGCGTTCCCCTCCACCGCTCCGGCGAAAACGGCCTGCCCCTCACAGAGGACGGCGAAAACGTAGTCAACCTCCTCGCCGCCTACTTCACCTCCGGAAAGCCCGACGACTCCCGCGCCTCCGGCCTCCTCGCCGACGTCCAGGCCATCCTCGAAGATGTGAAGTCCACCATCGCCGCCCGCCACAAGGCCGCCATGAAAGAGGAAGTCGAAATCTACGGCAAGACCACCGACGGCGTCTGGCTGCGCGACCGCGAAGACTACTACGACAACCTCACCGAGTCCGCCTATCAGGAACAGCGCAACGAACTCCTCGGCCTCCTCTTCACCTGGCTCGGTGAAATGCAACGCCGCCACTTCGGACTCCCCGCCCTCGACCTCCCCGCATGGTCCGCCCTGACCGAGCAACTCACCGCCAAATATTCCGTCACCGACCTCCACCGCCGGCTCAAAGCCGTCGAAGAAATGCGCCGCAACCTCTCCACCAACGTCCGCGAAGTCCTCGCCCTCGAAGTCGGCTTCCTCCACGCCTTCGGCGCATGAATCCGCCCGCCAGGCTCCGCCGCGCCCCCCGGACGCGCCCCCGTTCAATGTTGAACGTTGAACGTTCGATGTTCGATGTTCTCCCCCTTCTTCCTTCTCCCACTCAGAAGTCAGGACCCACGCAGACGTCCGCCCCACCGCGCCCCCGTTCAATGTTGGACGTTGAGCGTTCGATGTTCGATGTTCTCCCCCTTCTTCCTCCTTCCACTCAGAAGTCAGGACCCACGCGGACATTCGCCCCGCCGCGCCCCCGTTCAATGTTGGACGTTGAGCGTTCGATGTTCGATGTTTTCCCCCTTCTTCCTTCTTCCACTCAGAAGTCAGGACCCACGCGGACATTCGCCCCGCCGCGCCCCCGTTCAATGTTGGACGTTGAGCGTTCGATGTTCGATGTTTTCCCCTCTCCTCCTTTCTCCCCCCTGGATGGTGTTTTATACCTAATTAAACGACTCCCGGATTGGACCGCGTAGCGGTCACGGAAGGTAGCCGTGGGCCTTCAGCCCTGAGCTTTATACGGAAGTACGGCAGGCATTGCCAAGCCGGAGGCTTGCCAGCCATTAGCCGGTGGTTGAGCGCAGCGATACCACCGGTATTCGCGGGAAAGCAGCGGCATCCCGGAGGGATGCCAGCAGCGCAACC
>JANOZA010000315.1:0-1688 GCA_031429155.1 Verrucomicrobiota bacterium
GTTTTCTGGCCTATGGGATGCCAGTGGCTGCGTTTCCCGTTCCCTGGCGCGATAGACGACACCCATCCCGCCGCGCGCGATTTCCTCCAGCACATCGTGGCCCGGCACGCGCAGCATGGTTTTGGCGCTGCCGCCGCCGTCGTCGTTGTTGTTGCCGTCCGGTTCCCCCTCCGACATCAGGCAGTTCAGGCAAAGCTGCGCCGGCGAAGAAGCCGCCAGTGCCGCGCCGCATTCCAAACACACTGGCGGGCGCGCGCTCATGCCGAGGTCAGCAGTTGCCAGAGATAGCGCATTTCGTCATCCACTTCGTGGGGAGCGCTGACCGTGCGGCGCACCTCCACGCGCAGGCTTTCACGGAACTTCTGCCGCCAGGTGAAGATCTCCGTCCGAAACCTTCCGGCGCTCATGCCCAGCTTTTCGGCAGCCTGTTCCTGGGGAATGAGTTCACCGCTGCCGCCGATGAACACCGCGATAACACTGTAAAATCCCTCCCCGTGCTTCGCCGTACATTCCGCCGACACCCGCTGCAACGCCGCCGCAACGACCGTCCTCGCCCACTGCCGGTCAAACTCATGGCCCGCCGTATCCTCCGTGACCGCAGACTCGTCGGTCAGCTCCACAGACTCCATGCCGCCGCCGCGCTTCTGCGTCAGCCGGCGCTGCCGTTCGTTAAGCAGGAAGTTATTCAGCACCCCCTGGAGGAACGAACGGAACTTCCCCTTCTCCCTCTCCGCCTGCCGCAGCACCCCCTTCTCCATCAGAAACACAAAGAACGACTGCGTCAGGTCCGGTGCTTCATCAGGCCGCCAGCCGCGCTGGAGCACAAACTGCCGCACCGGCTCCCAGTAACTGCGGCACAGAGCGTCCATCGCCGCCCGGCCGGATTCTTCGCCGCTGAGCGTCGCATGTGCGAGTTCGGTCCATTGGGTATTCGGGAACATACCGTGCGACGCTACCGGGGCAGCAGGGGGCGGCAAGTTTCGTTTTGCCGGGCGCGGATTCGCGTTCGGTGGAGCGAGGAAGCGGGGAAGTGTGAGAGAAAGCTGCATGACTTCCGGCTACTTCACGATTTGGCGGCGGACATTTGAAACTATTTTTCAAACGCGTTTCCCCATCAAGGCCCTGCCCGCCACCATGCTGCCCCAGATCGGCTGGAAGAGCCGGACTTTACATCCCCGGGCGCTGATCCGCCGGGCGAACAGTCGCCGTCAGGCTCTTGGCGCGGAGGAGGGCCATCTTCATGCCACGCTCGCGGGTGAACTCCAGTTTCCCGACGATGGTGTACCAGCCCATCTCGACATAGTCAGGAACCTGGCCCTCAAAGACGACGGGAATGGAATACGGGCGCGCATCGGCAGCGCAGCAGGTGACCATCATCGTCACGACCCTCAAGTGTCCAGGCGCGGGATTGATCTGATCCTTCACTACCTGGCCGGTCGTTTCGATGACCTGGCCATCCATGACGTCGGCATACTCGGGATCGCCGCTCATGTAGTGGAGGTTCACCACGGAGAGGGGGAAGTTGCCGTCCTTGGTGCGCTTCACATACTGCTCAATCTTCTCCAGCGTCAGCCCTGCCCCGCCCTGCGCGGGTTCGGCTGCCCGGGCGGCGACGAGCGCGGGGTTATTTTCATCCCTGCGCTGCTGGCTGCCGCTGTCTCCGCTGTGCGCATCCGCCTTGTTCAGCA
>JANOZA010000316.1:0-8143 GCA_031429155.1 Verrucomicrobiota bacterium
CGAGTGCCCGCACTCGTGATTGAGCACGTCCATTCCATTCCACGAAACCCACACGCTGTCGCCGCCCCCCCAGGAAATGCCGCTGAGCCGCGGGCCTTCGTTCACGCGGACGATCGTGCAGTTGTATTGATTCGAGTCATAGCCCAGCCGCCGCGCCTCCGAGCGCGCATCGCTGTGAACAAGGCCGAGGCCGTCCACCTCGTCATCCTTCGCGATGTACCACGCCTTCGTGTGCGGCATCACAATGAGCGGCGTCACCGACGTGGTGGTCGTCATGCGTCCGAACGACGACTCCAGATAGTAGCGGTTCACATTGCGCATGTCCTCCCATGCGCGGCCCTCGCTGTTGGGCGCGCGCATCTGGTCGGGATACGTCACGCGAATGTAGAGACAGCGGAAATTGCCGATCGCCTCCGACGATGTGCCCGGGTAGGCGTCCTGGAAATACCCTGACACACCCGGCCCGCCGGTGGCCATGCGCTGCTGCTCATCGAAGATGCGGACGTGCGAGCCATTGCACAGGCGGATGAGTTTCCCGCCCAGCTCCACGACCGGCGTCTCGTCTTCCACCATCACCACTGCAGTCGTGTTGGTCGGCGTCACGATTTCCGAAACCGGGCAGGTCTCATCCACCTGCGTCCCCGCGGCGATGCGCTCGCCGGCGTCGAGTTGCCTGACGGGGCTTTCGCTCACCGCCATTTCCCGCCCGATGGCGAAACCGCGCAGCGCGACATCCTTCCGCGAAGTCGCCTCCTGCATCGAGCCGAAGACGTGCGCCTTATAGCTCTCGCCCTCCGGCGTTTCAAAATAGCGCATCACCAGCGGCTGATCCGGCGGCAGCACCACGCCCTCCTGCGGGCGGCCAAAGTAAGCATTGTAGTCCCCGCGCGCGCTCACCGGCTTTTCCAACTGCTCCACCACCTCCGCCGGCAAATCCTGCCGCACCACCTGCCGCACCGCCATTTCCAGAGCGAGCTGAGGATTCGACATGATGAGCTTCTTCATGACTGGCTGGCGCTCCGCAGCCAACCTGCGGCCCTCCGCCTGCATCGTCCGGCGCGTTGAATCATCAGCGGCAAGATAGGATTCAATCCAATGTCTGAATGCCGGGATCTTCCCGAGTTCTTCGGCGGAAGCGGAATCAGCCTCTACAGTGTGCTTTCCAAACTCGCGCACCGGGCCGGGAGCCACCTGGCTGGGGTCCTGGATCTCCCTTGGAAACGCAGTGGCTGGAACGGTCCCGCTGGATCGCGGCGAGGAGGGTGACTGCCTGAAAAGGAGGACAGCGGGAATGGCGAGCAGCGCCAAAATGGTGGAAACGCGATAACGGTTCATCAGTGGAGGTGGTGGTTTGAGGAATGGCTCGGCTCTGCACGAGTGGTCAGCGGAGCGCGGGGTCGTTTATACCAGTTGCACCTTAAACCGCAATGACGGCGAGATTAACTTTCCAGCCCTATTGTCCTCCTTTTCCGGCGCTCAAGGAACCGGAATCCTCCCCGCCCGGCGTCCATCACCGGCGGGCGCGCGTTTGCATTTCAGGTTCCGCAGGTTCACGGCGGGATAGCAGTCCACACCATTTCCATGCCCGCTAAGCCCCACAGCGCCCTCGTCATCATCGGCCACGGTTCCACGCTCAACCCTGACTCCTCTCAACCTACGCACGGCCACGCGGACACCATTCGGGGAAGGGGACTCTTCGCGGAAGTGGCCTCTGCATTTTGGAAAGAAGAGCCATCGCTGCGGGAGGTGCTGCGGACAGTGGACAGCCGGGAGGTTTATGTCGTGCCGAACTTTATCAGCGAGGGCTACTTCACTCAGGAAGTGATCCCGCGGGAGTTGCAGCTCACGGGGAAGACGACGGAGTTTCCGCGGCAAACGGTGCATTACTGCGAGCCGGTGGGGCTGCATCCCTCCATGACGAAACTGCTGCTGAAGCGCGCGGATGAGGTCGCTCCCGGAGTGCCACGGGAGCAGTGCAGTCTGATCATTGTCGGGCACGGCACGGGGCTCAATGAGAACAGCACGAAGGCGATAAAGGACCAGGTGGCGCTCATCCGCGGAATGGCGTGCGGATTCGCCGAGGTGCTAGATGCCTATATGGAGGAGCCGCCGCTGGTGGCCGACTGGCTGAGCCTGACCACAGCTCCGAATGTCATCGTGGTCCCGTTCTTCATCGCCGATGGCCTGCACTCTTGGCAGGATATTCCGGTGCTGCTCGGGATCGAAAAGGAACCCGGCGCGGCGGCCAGTCAGATGGAAGTGTTCCGGCACAATCCTCATCACATCGGCGGGCGGAATCTTTTTTACTGCAACGCCATCGGCACGGAGCCCCTGCTGGCAGAGGTGATCCTGGATCAGGTTGAGGCGTTTGATAAGTCCCGTGCAGTGCAGCCCATTGCGGATGCTGAACAGAATTGCGCCAGCCTCACAGGAGCATTGCACGCATGGCTCACGGCAGGCGGCAGCCGCATTGGCGAAGTCCTCATATCGCAAAGCGCAGCCTCATTCTCCCTCCGCCACCACCTCGACGCCGCAGCAGAGAACCTCACGCGCCACGCCGGGCCGGAGTCTGCGCGCGACCTCGCCCGCTACGATGCCGCGGGCAATTTCCGCCCGCTCAAATCTGCGCCGACCCTGGTCCGCGGCTGGGAAATCATGCTGCCGAACGCCGAGTTTCTGCTTCTCGCCCTCGATTTTCTCTACCCCGCTGCGGTAGCCAACTGGCTGCACCACGAAAACGGGACGCTGAAAGTGCCCACGCTGCGCGAGACTCTGGAGAGGCAGACGGGGATTTACCGGGTCACCGCGCTGCTCCGCGACGACGAGGCCTCGAAACTGGTATCGGACACGTGCGAACACAAGTGCCTGCGCCATGTCTTGTGGCCGCTGCGTGCCGGGCAGCCCTGGGCTCTACTCGCGGCGGAAAAGCAACTCGCCCCGGAGAGTCCTCCATCCGCCGGAAAGGGAATTCCGCTGCTCTGCACGGATGCCTGCCCGCTGCTCATCGGCGGCGCCCGCAGCGTCGTGAAGCGGCGGATGAAGGCGGAACAGGCCACGGCGCCCTGACGACAGCGGCTCCCCGCTTCCCGCCTTGACGCTCCCGAGTGGCACGCGGAAGCATCGCGCCGCCTAATTTCCATACTCCCCTCCTTTCCCCGCATGAAGCTTACCATCATTGGTTCCGGTTACGTCGGCCTCACCACCGGCGCGTGTTTCGCCCAGGTGGGCCACCACGTCATGTGCGTGGACAACAACCCTCAGAAAATCGAGAAGCTGCTGCGCGGCGAAATTCCCATCTATGAGCCGGGGCTGGATGATCTTGTGAAAAACAACGTCAGCGCCGGGCGGCTCAAATTTACCGTGAGCACCGCCGAGGGTGTGGACTTTGGCGATGTCGTCTTCATCGCCGTGCCGACGCCGCCGCAGCCGGACGGCAGCGTGGACCTGCGTTTCATTGAGAAAGTCGCGCGCGAAATCGCCGCGGTGCTCAAGGACTATAAAGTCATCGTGGATAAAAGCACCGTCCCCGTGAAGACCGGCCAGAAAGTGACCGACACCATCAAACGCTACGCGCCGAATGTGCCCTTCGATGTCGTGAGCAATCCCGAGTTCCTCCGCGAGGGCTGTGCCGTGGAGGACTTGATGAATCCCGACCGCATCGTCATCGGTGTGAACAGCGACCGCGCGCTCGCGCTTATGCAGAAGGTTTACGAGCCCTTCGTTGCGCCCGTGCTCGTGACCGACATCAACAGCGCCGAACTCATCAAGCACGCGGCGAACAGCTTCCTCGCGCTCAAGATTTCCTACATCAACGCCGTGTCCGCCATCTGCGAAGCCAGCGGCGCGGACGTGGAGAAGGTGGCCGAGGGCATCGGCATGGATAAGCGAATCGGGCGTCACTTTCTGAATGCCGGCATCGGCTATGGCGGCTCGTGTTTCCCCAAGGACATCGCCGCTTTCATCGCCATCAGCGACCAGCTCGGCGTCCCGTTCACGCTGCTGAAGGAAGTCGAGCGGATCAATAAGGACCAGCTCGCGAGGTTTGTGAAAGTCATCCGCGACGCCCTGTGGGTGCTGGGTGAAAAGAAGATCGCAGTGTGGGGTCTGGCGTTTAAGAACAACACCGACGACATCCGCTCGTCTGTCGCCATTGATCTGGTCAACACGCTCGTTGCCGAGGGGGCGCATGTCACCGTTTACGACCCGAAGGCTATGGAAAACGCCCGGTGTCTGCCGCTGGCGGAAAAGGTCCACTTTGCCGACAACGCCCTGGACGCGACGAACGGCGCCGAGGCGCTCATCATCGCGACCGAGTGGCCGGAATTCCGCCAGCAGGACTTTGCGGAAGTAAAGAAGCGGATGCTCGCACCGATGGTTTTCGATGGCCGGAATCTCCTCGACCCGCCGACGATGCAGGAACTCGGCTTCACCTACCGCGGCATCGGCCGCGGGCAGTGATTCAGCCCCCGATCATCACGGTGGGGAATCCCACAACGATGGCCCCGCCATGCGAGGTCATGTCTCCGATGCGTGCAGCCGGCATGTTTCCGATCAGAACGGACATAGAGCCTTTCACGATCGTATCCGGCGGGCCGACGCACACGCACATGTCGCCGACCCGCGCCGCCGGCAGGAAGCCAATGAGGACCGTCGGCTGACAGGGTGGAAGAATCGGTCCGCCCACGTGCGGCACCGGGCCTGGATTGACCATTGGGCAGGTGTGCATGTCTGTGACTCTGGCGGCGGGTGGCATAGGCGCACCGATACCATGACTGCCGCGGCTGAGGCAAGTAATTCTTTCGCGCCTACTTCGCACCCGGCACGGGCAGCACGTTCTTCTTTACGTGATTCACGGTCAGCTTGTCATTTTCGCGCGGCTGGTCATTCGGGTCCAGCGGCGTCCATGTGAGCGTGTAGTCACCAGCGGGCAGCATCGCGGGTTCGGGCGCGGGGCCTTCGATGTTGAACTTCAAATTCTTCGGCCCGGCACTACAGTTAGGGCCGAGGCCTTCGATCTCCATGAGCGGCGGCATGGAGTCGAGGTTCACCGGCGCAAACGTCACCGTCTTCCAGGGGTTTTCCCCGGCTGCGGGAACATCCAGATCCACCTCAAAGAGCGGCACCATCATCGTCGCCTCCCACACGCCGGGGCTGATCCATTCCGCCTTTTCCGCCACCTGCCAGGTGGTCACATCCAGCTTAAACGTCCCGTCCGTCTGCGCCGCGTGCTCGAAAACTAGCGTCCCGCCTTCCTTACTCCCGGCCACGCCGTCAATAGTCACCGACTTCGCCGTGATCCCCCTCAGGCGGATCGTCGCCGGCGGGCGGTTTTTCGTCAGACGGTATTCGATGCGGTCGGTGCCGGTCACAGTGCGCACCGATCCGAAATGATCCGCGTTGATCACGGCATCGGGAATGGCGGCATCCGGCGCGAGGACGAAGGTGAAAGTATGGCGGTCCTTGCCCTTCACAGCCTTCGGCGGTGAGGAGATTCCTTTGAAGCCGATCTCCCCATCTGCCGCCGGCAGATCCCCGACAAACGTGATCACCACCTGCCGCTCCGTTGGAGGCGGCGGTGGAGGCGGTGGGTCCGGCACTTTCACTATCGGCGGCGGCGTTACCTTTGTCCCGCCATCCTCCGGCTTATCCTTCACGACCTCCGGCTTCGGATCAGCCCGGCGGTTCTTGTCATACCAAAACCACCCGCCCGCGCCGGCACCGCCTAGCAGGAGAATGAGCACCACGACAGCCATCGCCCGGCTCTTCTGCGGCGGAGCATCGGGGATCGCGGGTTTCAGGTGAATGACCGGCTGCTCCTTCTCCTCCACCACCGGCGGCGGGGGAGGGGGCGGCGGGGGAATGTGAGGACCGGTCTGCGTGCGGGTGTTGTGCGTTCCCGACTCCTCATCTGCTGAAAGCGCCCGCGCCGAGGCCAGTTCACGCGCCACGGCGGCGGCGGCAGCGGCGGCGGCATCGGTCAGGCGCTGCGCAGCGGCCGAGTCCAGTTTTCCTGTCCCCGCGAGTTCCTCCGCCTGCTGCCTGCAAAGCGCCGCCTCCTTCGCCCAGCGGCGCGCCTCCAGTTGATGCTGACTCAGCCCTGTCTCGTCTATGCCCCCGCGCAGCCTCACCCGCAGCGCATTCTCCGCGCCCTCCTTCGCCGCCCGTGCGGATGTCTCGATGCTGTTCAGCGCTGCGGCCTTTTGCGCCGCGCCCAGCGACAATGGCGGCGGGCGATCCGGCGGGCGCGTCGTCGTGTGCTGCGCCGCCCGTTCCTTCGCCCGGCGTGCTATGGAATCCGCCGGCAGCCCCTCATCCGTCAGGATGGTCCGGAGAAAAGCCACGCACCCCGCGGGATGACTTTCCCCGGAAACACACGACGCCAGCGTGCGGTTAGCATTGCTGTTCAGTCCAGGGATTGGAATGCATTCCCCCGCAGAGTAATACGCCTGCGCCCTCACCTGACGTCCGCCCACAGCCAGATAGAGCAGCGCCGCAAAAGCCTGGAGCGGAGAAGCCGCCGGCATCGCGCTCGTCACATCCGCATCACCCGTCCAGTCAGATTCCGGCTCCGCCAGTTGCACCGGTATGTAAATCTGCACCTGCGCCCAGTCCACGGCCCCCGACGCCGGCACACTTGTCAGGACCGCCTGCTCCAGCGGGCCCGGCGACGCCCCGCACTCGCGCAGCGCATCCATTCCCGTCGCCGCATCATAGAACACCGCCGCTATTTTCGTCAGCGCCACCGTCCCCTCACGGCGCAACACATCCGCCAGCGGCGTCCCGCTCACATCCTGCTCCACCACCACCCAGCCCTCGGCAAATTCCGTCATCTCCAGCACCGGCACCAGTCCCGGCGGCTTCGATGCCGACAGCCTCCGCGCCTTCTCCGCAGCCTTCCCTATCAACGCCGCTTCATGCTCCCGATACACCTTCGTCACCCGCACCGGCAGCCCCCGCTCACGGTCCGTTCCCCGGAAAACCTCGCCCAGATAACTCCTCCCCGCCTTCTCCAGCACGAACCGCTCCGCAAACGTCAGCCGTCGCGGCGCCTCCGCCACAGACTTCATCGCCCCGCGGAGCGCCTCCAGCAGTTCCGCGCAATTCCGGAACCGTTCCGCCGTTCGCTTCGCCAGCATTTTCGCCACCACCGCGCGCGCCGCACCTGTCAGGGACGCCGGCAGCCGCGACTCACAGCTAGCTTCCCCCAGCCGCTCCTGGATAATCTCCTGCGTGCTCCCATCCACCGGCCCGCTCCCCGCCATGAGAAACCACGCCGTCATCCCCAGCGAAAAAATATCCGTCCGTTCATCCAGCTCATGCTCCCGGATCTGCTCCGGGCTCGCAAACACCGGCGACCACTGCGACGCCGACTCCTGGTCCGCCGTCTCATCCGCCTCCCGCTTCATCCGCCGCACCAGTCCGAAGTCTATCAACTTCACCTGCGGCGGCCCCTCCTCATGCATCACCAGCAGAAGATTCGACGGCTTGATATCCCGGTGCACGATCCCCCGGCTGTGCGCGAACTGCAGCGCCTCCGCCGTCTGCTTTATCAGCGCCAGCGCCTCCCCTGGCGGCAGCGCCCCGCGCTTCTTCACATACTCCTTCAGATCCCCGTCCTGACACAACTCCATCGCGTAAAAAAACGTCCCCTCCGCCTCCCCAAAGTCCGTGATCCGCGCGATGCCAGGGTGACTGAGCTTCGCATGTTCCTGCGCCTCCTTGAGAAACCGCTTCTTCGCCGCCTCATCAAACGCCAGCCGGTCCAGGATCACCTTCAGCGCCACCTCCGTCCCCAGAAACGAATGCCGCGCCCGGTACGTGCGCCCGAATCCGCCCCGGCCCAGTTCATCGGGCTTGCCATCGGGGCGGCTGATCACCTCGTAGTTTCCGAAGCGCAGTACAGAAGTTTCATCCGGGTCAGCCATGAGTCGCGCGACCCATGCAGGACGTCCGTCAGCCCTGCAAGCGGCGGGATAATAACCGCGCACCATTTCCACCACACCACCGCGCACCTCCGGGACCGACACCTCCGCCACCGCCAGCAGCCCTCCATTTACTCACACCTGCGCCAGCCCCGACCGCCCTCACAGCCCCACCCTGGAAACATCCGAACTCACCGCGTCACCGGCAGCCGGATGCGGCA
>JANOZA010000317.1:0-5033 GCA_031429155.1 Verrucomicrobiota bacterium
GGGACCAGCAGCAGCTTTACCCACAGCACGCACGAGTTGAATTTCTCCGGCGACGGGGCCTTCACCCTCGGTGGCACCTCGGGCGGCAGCGGCGGTGTGGAATTCTCCGGCGGCGGCACGCTCACCATCAACTCCAATCAGAACCAGAGCGGCACTTATCATCTCTCCGGCACGGGAGTTCTCCATCTCAACGCCCGCATCTCCGGCGGCTTGCTGGTTGACGCCGGCGCCACGCTGAGCGGCACCGCGGGCCGCACTTTCGGCAACTGCATTATGGGTGGCGATCTCGATCCGGGCGGCACCAGCGCCACCACTTTCACCGCCGACGGGAACATGGGCTTCTCGTCCGACGGCACCGGTGAAGAATTGTTTTTCGATCTCAACGGCACTGCCGCCGGCTCCGGTTATGACCAGGTGAATGTGGGCGGGACGCTGACGACGGACGACATCCGCGTCGTCCTCCGGCCCGGCACGGCGTTCGCCATCGGCACTACTTTCGTTCTGTTCGACAAGACCATCGCCGGGGCCATTTCCAACGTCACGAAGTTCAGAGACTCGGCCGGCAACTTCATCAACGAAGGGTCGTTCCAGACCGTGGGAGTGAACCGGTTCCAATACAGCTACGTCGGCGGCGACGGCAATGACTTCACGGCCACGGTGGTGCTCGCGCCCCTCGGCAGCATCAATACCTGGGACGGCGGAGACGTGGACGATCTGCTCTGGAGCAGCGCGGCCAACTGGGACACGAACACTGTGCCCACCGCCGGGCAGCATCTCAGATTCGGCGGCGCGGCCACGGCGGATGTCGCCACCATCAACGACCTCGGCGGGAACTTCAGCCGGATTGAATTCACCGGCGCGGCGGGCGGCTTCACCCTCGCTCCTGAACTCGCTACCCTCTTCGATCTGACGCTCAACCTGGGCATTCAGGCCAGCCACAGCGGCGCGGCCTGCGCCGTGAACAACGACCTCATCCTCGGGGCGAGTCAGACTTTTTCTCTCACCGGGACGGCGAATCTAACCATCGGCTCCGGAACCTCCACGCAGTTCAACGGCTTCGACCTCACCGTCCGCTGCGCCCCGTCATCCGGCACGCCGCAACTAGCGCTCAATTCGGGACTGAGCGGCACGGGGAGCCTGCTCAAAACAGGACCGGGTCTCGTGGTTGTCGGCGGCGTGGGCACGTCCAGCAATTCCTACACCGGCACCACCACCGTGCAGGAAGGTGAACTCCGCCTGACGCGCGGAACGATCACCGCCCCGGCCAATTGCATCCCCGGCGCGCTGCTCATCGGCGGCGGAGCCAATCCCGCCAGCGTCACCAGCACGCAGACGGAGAAGATCGCCGATACCGCCAGCGTGACGGTGAGTGCCAACGGCAGTTTCAATCCCGGCGCGGCGGAGACGATCGGCGCGCTCATTATGGACGGCGGCGCGGTCAACAGCGGTGCCAGCGTGCTCTCGGTGGACGGCAATTTGACGGCGAATCAGGATACGGCGATCACTTCCCCGCTCCTCGTGAAGAACGCCATCCGCGACTGGACCGTCGCCGCGGGCCGGACCTTTACGCTCTCCGGGCCGCTCACTTACTCGCCGCTTCCTGGAGGGATCGCAGTGAACAAGAAAGGTGACGGCACCTTCGTCCTCGCGGGCACTTCCGGCGTCACCAGTTTCAGCGTGGATGCCGGCACGCTCCAGTTGGATAACAACAGCGCCACGGACACCATCGGCGTCTCGCTCAATGGCGGCACGCTCGCCGGCAGCGGACGCGCCGTCCGCATCAGCAGTGCAGCCGCGGGCGGGACGCTCAGCCCCGGCGCGGCTGCAGCGACCGCAGTGTTCGAAACCACGAGGTTGAGCCTCAATGCCGCCACCACCGTTTCTTTTGATCTCAACGGCACCACCGCCGGCACCGGCCACGACCAGTTCGATGTCGCGCAGTCCGCCTTGGATTTGACTGGCACCGTCATCCTCGCCAATGCCGCGCTGGAGATTCGCGAATCACTCGTGGCTCCAGTCGGCAGCACTTTCACCATCATCAGGAACGACCTGGTGGACCCGGTCAGCGGCACCTTCAACGGCCTCGCCCAGGGAGCCATCTTCACCACGGCCTTCAACCGTTACAGCATCAGCTACAACGGCGGCACGGGCAATGATGTCGTGCTCACCGTGGTCGCGCCCGCGTCCACCGGAACCACCCGCGTCTGGGACGGCGGCGGCGCGGCGGATACGAACTGGACGACAGCAGCGAACTGGACCGGCGACGCGGCACCTCAGCCAGGAGACAGTCTGGAATTCCCCGCGGCCCACGTCACCAGCATCAACAATTTCCCGGCGGGCATGACCTTTAGCTCCCTCAACTTCACTGGCGTGCCGGCTGCGAATACGGCCCGCAGCATCTCCGGCAATGCTCTGCAACTCCTCGGCAACATCAGCTCCTCACTAAATGACTTCCCTGCGGCCCAGGTCAACATCTCCACCCCGCTGACCCTGCTCAGCGCCGCTATCATCACCAACTCCGGACAGCGGCACTTACGCTTCCTCGCCGCGATGACGACCACTGTTTCCCCTCTGCGCTTCGCAGGCGACGGCTCGGCTAATCAGCGAAGCATCGTCTTCACAAGTGCCGGCATCATCGGCGGTCCGGCCGGGGTGATCGTCGAGGCCAATGCCGCTGCCAATCTGGGCGTGTCCACCACGCACACGTATGGTGGCGGCTCGGAAGTGAAGTTCGGTCTGCTCAGCGGCAGCGCAGCCACCCTCTATCCGAATGGCCTGACCGTCGGCGATGGCGTGAATCCCGCGACCGCCTCCGTCGGCAATACCGCCGGCTCCATTCCGGCGGCCATCGTCGTTAACCCCCGCGGGACGCTGAATGCCGGCAACCTGACAACCACCAGCCTGACTGTGAACGGCACGGCGCTCAATCCCGCCACCGTCACGGCGCAAAACGTCACCCTGACCACCGGCTTCACCACTGACACCGGAGACACCGTGACGATGAGTTCCCTCGCCGCCCCCTCGCTGACCCAGAATGGCGGCGCACTGAGCATCACCGGTGCCATCACGATAGCCGGCACCGCACGGCTGCAATCCGGCGCGCTCGGCATCAATGGCACCAGCAGCGCCGGGACGCTCCAGGTGGATGCGGGCACGCTCACGCAGACGGGATTTCTCACGGTGGCCGGCGACGTGAATGTGAATGGCGGCACGCTCACGGGTGCCGGTATCGGATTCAGCGGCGCGGGCAGCCATGCGTTTTCCGTCGCCACCACGGCGTCGCTGCAAACGCTGGGAGATGCGGCTTTCGACGATGTCGTGGCCAAGAACGGCGCCGGTCTGCTCACCGTCTCGACAACGCTGCAAGCCCTCTCCGTCAGCGTGAACAACGGCACCCTCCAGTCCGACGCCGCCAATGGCAACCTCACCACCGGCCCGGCCACGGCGATCATTCTCAATGGCGGCCACCTGCGCGGCGCCGGCACCTTCGGCAACATCTCCGCCACCGCGGCTGTCAGCAGCCAGGTCAGCCCTGGAGCCAGTCCGGGGCGCATCACCACCTCCGGGATCCTCGTCGGTCCGGGCCAGACCCTGCAGCTCGACTTTGAAGTGAACGCTGCGGTTCCAGCCACCGGCTTCGATCAGATCACCGTCGCCGGATCATCACCCATTGTCAGCCTCGCAGTCGGCAATAACGCCAATCCGCTGATCATCTTCTCGCCCACCTTCACCGCTCCCATCGGCACGGAGATGAGGCTCATAGACAACCAGGGGCTGAATCCGATCAGCGGCACTTTTGCGGGTAAGCCGGAGGGCTTCGTGGAAATTGTTTCCGGCACGACTATCCGCTACAGCTACACCGGCGGGACCGGGAATGATTTCACTATCACGCTTCTCAGCGCTCCGCCCTCGGGTGAATATCGCGTCTGGGACGGCGGCGGCGCCGATGCCAACTGGATGACGGCGTTGAATTGGGCCGGCAATGTCGCCCCGCTTCCCGGCGAGGCTCTTAGGTTCCCCAGCAGCGGTGTGCAGACGACGAACAACAACAACTTCCCCGCCGACACCGGATTTAACGGCCTGAAGATTGAGGCCAACTACACGCTCAACGGCAACACCATCCTGCTGACTGGCGACATTGATGCCCAACCACCGGGCCCCGCCGTCATCGCGCTGGGCCTAAGGCTGAACGAATCCCGCATCATCACCCTCAGCGGCGGTGGCAGCCTGACCCGCAGCGGCGTCACCGACCTCGGCGCCGCCGCCACCCTCACGCTCCGCAACAACAGCAGTGGAGAAATGAATGTCACCGGACGCATCCAACCCGTCGCGGGAGTCACCACGGATAGCGGGGTCATCATGGACGGCAGCGGCACGGGGTTGGTGAAATTAAACGTCGCGAGCGGCAACACTTACACCGGCGAGACGTGGGTGAAACGCGGCGTGGTTGATCTGACCGCAGCTTCCGCCATTGAAGTACCGGCCAATCTGCGCATCGGCGGCGCAGGATTTACCGCCACCGTGGATAATCCTGGCGGCACCACCGTTGGTCGGATCAGAGACACCGCGGATCTCATCGTGGAAACCGGCGGCACGCACATCATGACGGGGGGCACTCCCATTGAGCGCATCTTCCGGCTCGTTATGCGCGGCGGTGCGCTCGTGCAGCCGGCGGGCGGCCAACTCATCGTGGACCGCACCATCCGCGGCGAAGGCGGAGTGGCTTCCGTCATCGCCACGCCCGTGTTTATCGAAGCCTCCAGCGCCGCGGACACCGGCTTCCTTGATATCGCCGCCGGCTCCAGCCTGACCTTCACGGCCAGCAGCGGATTTCTTTTCAACGGCACCAGCAATCCCCCGCTGCGCAAGATCGGCGGCGGCCCGCTCATTCTCCAGTCCACACTGGTGTGTGCCGAACTGGACTGCTGGGAGGGCACCGTCATTCTCTCCGGCCCGGGAGGTATTATCAGTGGCACCACTATCCTGAATGGCGGCACCGTGACCGGGAATGGCACGCTCAACGGACTCGCCAA
>JANOZA010000318.1:0-9405 GCA_031429155.1 Verrucomicrobiota bacterium
GCCTTCCGGGCGCTCACGGCTTTGCCGGAGGAAGCGAGAACTGGGACTTGAGAAACTCCGCGAGTTCAGCGGGAGTGGTGAGGGATTTGACGGGCTTGAAGCCGCGGCAGAAGTGAACAGTGGCCTTGCCGGCCTGCGCAGCGAGGGGTGCGAGGTCCGGGACGTCACTGAGGAAGATCTTCTCACTCTCGCCGCCATCCATATAGATAAGCGGCACGCCGGGGCGGCACACGGAGCGGAGGACATCAATGAGGGCTTTGCGCGCGGGATCGTCCGGGAGCGCGCTGACGATGATCTGCGGCGGCGGGTCGGCGAGGAAATCCACGGCGCGGAGAAAGCGGACGAACGCGCCCGGAATGAGGGCGGCGTGGGCACTGTAGCGCTCGACAATGCGGCGGGCTTTGTCGCGATAGTCGGCATTGTTGAGAGTGTTACTGAGGACGACGAGATTGATCAGGGAGGAGGAGCCTGCGGAGATTTCGCTGGCTTCGTCCATGCTCTTCATGCGGTGGAAAAGCAGCGGAGAGTCCGGTCCGTCAAAGAAGCCGCCGTCTTCCTTGTCCCAGAGGTCCTTCACCTGACGCTCCTGGAGTTCCTTCGCCATGGCGAGCCAGCGGGCGGAGCCGGTGGCTTCGTAGAGGTCGAGCAGGGCGGTGACGAAGGTGGCGTAGTCTTCGCTGTAGCCGGGCAGCGGCGAGGGGCCGTCGAGGAAGGCGTGGAGGAGGCCGCCGTCTTTGGTGCGGAGTTTGGTGAGGATAAAATTGGCGGCCTTCTCGCCCCGCTGGATGAGAGCCGGGTCATTGAGCGCCCAGCCGGTGCGCGCGAAGCCGGAGATGGCGACGCCGTTCCAGCTAGTCAGAACCTTGTCTTCAAGAGAGGGCCGGGTGCGTTTTGCGCGGGCCTGAAGAAGTTTCCCGCAGGCTTCGGTGAACTGGGCCCGGGCGGCGGCGGGGGTGATGCCGAGGGCTACAGCGGCTTCCTCCGGTGTCTGCTTGATCGTGAGCACGTTGGTATTGCCGAGCCGTCCGCGCATGTTGGAGTCGAGCGGGAGATTCCCGCGCTGCTCGATGCCGAAGACGGCGTTGAGGAGCGGGGCGGCGGCACCGGCGAGGTCATCCAGCTCCTTCTTTTCCCAAACGTAGTATGCCCCTTCGGTCATGCTGCCGTCCTTCGCCGGGCTGCTGCTGCCCTCGGCGCAGTAGAAACCGCCCTCCGGGTGCGAGAGTTCCCGGGCGGTGTAGGCCAGCAGACCGGCGGCAGACTGCAGGTATTCCTTTTTCCCTAATAGCTGGCCCGCGCTGACCAGCGCCTGCGCCATGTAGCCCTGGTCGTAGAGCATCTTCTCAAACTGCGGGACGGTCCAGTAAATGTCTGTGCTGTAGCGGTGGAGGCCGTCGCCGAGCTGGTCGTGGACGCCGCCGGCGAGCATCCTGTCCAGCGTGATGGTCACCATCTCCATGCAGTTGCTGTGGCGTCCGAAGGTGTCGGCGCGGTGGCGCTGAGCGTAGCGGATGAGAAAATCTATGGACTGATGAGGAGCAAAGCGCGGCGGTGGCCCGAATCCGCCATACGTGGGATCGAAGACGCTGCGCAGCTTCTGATAGCCCGACTGGCGGGCCTGCTCCACGAACTGCTGAAAGGAGGACTCGCGAATCGGGCCGTCCAGTTTCGCGAAGAGGACGGCCGCGGCCACAGCCTCAAGTTTGGCAAGGATGCCAGCGGCGGCAGCCGGAGGCAGTTGCTCCCATATCTGCTTCAACCTCGCCGTCGAGAGATTGGTCACGGCGGCTTGCAGATCACTGGCCGGAAAGTCCATGAACGATTTGACCTGCTCCTGGAGAGTTAGGGCCATAAAGGCTTTCGCCTCCTTCACATCTTCATTCCCCTCGGGGGCCGGCCCCAGCCAGCGGCGGCGGAACTCCTTGAGATAGCTGTCGGCGGCCTTCTGTGCCTGGTCCTTCACATAGTCAGGGGTGGATTCCCAGTTGTTGGAGACATGCTCCAGAGTGAGCCGCCAGGAGGGTTGGGAACCGGCACTCGCAGCCGGAAAGTAAATCCCCTGGTAGATCGGCAGGCCGTCCGGTGTCAGCCACACGTGCAGCGGCCAGCCGCTGAGCTTCTGCTTCCAAAAAGCGTAGTGGAGGAAGCTGGTGTTCACATCCGGCCGCTCCTCACGGTCCACGAGCACGCAGATGAAGTGCTTGTTCATGAACCGCGCGATCTCGCCGTCGCTGAACGACTCGGTGTGCATTTTCTGCGACCACGGGCAACTCGCGTAGCCGATGGAGACGAGCAGAGGCTTGTTTTCCTTCTTCGCTTTGTCGAAAGCCTCCGCCCCCCAGGGATGCCACTCCACCGGGTCTTTGGCATGGCGGCGGAGAAAGGCGGACTGCTCATTGCGGAGGCGGTTGGCCTGGCCCGCAGCCGGCACGCCCCCGGCCTCGCCGGATACGGAATTATCCGTGCGCTCCAGTCTGGCCACGGCCGGCTTCTTGCATCCTGCCATGAGCGCTGTCAGCAGCAGTCCTCCCGCTGCCGTGAGGCGCAGCGCGTGCCTGTTGTTCTTCAAAATCATAAGTCGCGGTGTGAGTTCAGTCTGCGGCGCTCCGCTGGTCCGGAAAAGCCAGCGGGATGATTCCCGCGAGCGCCCGCTTTGCAATCACTTTCCCGCGAACTCCACAGCCGGACTCAGCGCGTCCGGCGACGGCGCGTGACCAGTGTCAGCGCAGCCAGACCGGCCAGCGTCACGGTGCCGGGCTCGGGGATGAGCTGGGCGATGACGAGATTGTCGTGGCCAGCGATGGAGGAGGCGCCGAAGTTGAAGAAATTGTCTGCGTAGCCACCGCCACCCTTGGTGAAATTATAGACGAGATTCCCATTCGCATAGACAGCGACATCCGTCTGGCCAGCGCCATCGAAGGGGTTTTGATCCGTAGGATCCGTCAGGAGCAGTTCAAAGTGATTGAGGGCATTGGTTACGCCGCCCGGTCCCCATGACGGGGCCGAGGTGACATGGGCGCTGCCGTCCCACACTTCCATGAGGCCATTGCCCCGGAAGAGAATGCCGAGGTGGGGCGAGCCATCGTTGACAAACGCGGTGGGGTTTGCTGCGGAGCCTCCGATATTGACGGAGCCCCAGTTCGTGGGATCCGCGCCGCCATTGATGTTCGGGGCGAGATCGAAGCTGATAGAGAGGCCGCCGGCGGAGGTGGCGTTGTTGAAGTTGTAGTTCGGAGAGACCCGGCCGCTAAACGCTGTCAGCAGATAATTACCGCCATCCACACCGCCGGTGGAATTGCCCACCTGGGTGTTGCCAACCTGAGAATAGCTGATGGGGCCAAGCGACCCGCCTTGGCGCGCGGCGAGATTGAAGCTCAGGTCGCCCGTGTTCGGATTGGACGGCGCGAAGAAGTTATCCGTGAGCAGCGCCTTATGACCGACGACCTGATTGGAAAAGGCCGCCTGGTGGTAGCTCGCCGGCTGATTCGGCGCGAAGGTATAAGTCTGCGTGTTCGCCGTCGCGGTGAAGGTATAACGCAACTGGCTGCCAGGGAGGCCGGGGTTATCCGGGTCGAAGGTAATCGCTCCGCCGTCACTGGTGGTCACGTTCTGACTGCGGGGACCGCCCCACAGACTATTATAAAACGTCGTCACATACTGCTGGCCGATGCGGAGGTTGTTCAGCGTCACTGTTTCCGTGCCGCCCGCCCCTTGGTACTGGAAATTGGTGAACAGCCCGCCCGTGGCTCCACCCACATTGGGATTCGCCCAGCCCGGAAGAGTATCCGTAATGCCGGTGGTGGAGTAATTGTTTGTGCCGGCCGCACCGCCACCGGTGAAGACCGCACCGTTTATCGTGCGGTTCGCTCCGTCGCCCATGTCAATCGCGTGGGTGTAGGCGTTGTTGGTGGAAATGCCGGAATCCGCATCGCCCGTGAGCGGCTGGAGGTTGAAGGTGCCGGCCTCAGCGGCGAGGACGGAGAAGGACAGGAGGACGGGAGTGAGGAGCTTTTGCATGGTGGAAAGTGGTAGCAGTGAGAATTATCGGCCTTTTTGGCCGGTTAAGGGCGCGGGGGCAATGTTTTTTTCCAAGTATTCTCCGTAGTCAGTGAAGGCCCCCCGAATGCGGCAGTAATTCTGCTGGCCTCATCGGCATAGTCTCAGCTACCCACGGGAATGATGAAACTACTCACCGGCCCGCTGGCTCTCGTCCTTCTCGTCTCGCAATCGCTCGCTGCGCCGGAAGTCTTCGAGGTGGGGCCGGATCGGCTCAAGGATCTGCCGCAGGGCAAAGAGGCCGACGGCATCGCCGGGGACTTCGTGATGCGCAGTGACACCGTCGAGCTGACCATCAGCGGCAATCTGCCGGAGCGACGGGCGAACATGAGCACCTTCTACGGGGCCGACGGGCAGACGCCGGGCTGTCTCTACGATTTGTGCCTGCGCGGGTCGGCGAATGATCAGCTCACCATTTTCAGCCCGGCGGGCCAGCGGGGTCCGGTCTCGTGGGTGAGGATCGTGAAGGATGGATCGGACGGCGAAGCAGAGATCGAGACGGTAACGACTGCGGCCAACAACAAGGGCCTCTACCGCCGCCACGCATGGCGGCTGCGCGATGGCCAGAGCGGCGTGGAGTGCGAAACTCTGCTGCGCAACGAAACCGCTGCGCCCCTGAAAATGACAGCGGACGATAAGCTGACGACGCTCACGGTGAATGGCTCCGACGGCCCCTACTTTTGGGGCGCGGCGGTGGACCCCGACGACAAGGCGGGCTATGCCGTGGAGGCGATGCGCGCGGACTTCACGCTGCTGCCCGGTGCGGAAAAAAAGGTGACGCGATTCCTCGCCGTGGCCTCTTCTCCGGCAGGGGCGCTGAGCGTGCTCCGCGAAAAAGCCGGCGGCACGGGACGCGTAGCGCTGACCTTGCAGGACGAGGGCGGGAAGCCGGTGACGACAGCGACTGTCGTGGTGGTCAATGGCGGCAAGGAGGCGCCCGCATGGCCGGACGCGGCGGGCAAGGTCGGCTTTTCGCTCGCGCCGGGCGCTCACGAATTGCGCATCAGCGACCGCGGTCGCGCTCCGGTGAAGTTTTCCGTGACCGTCGCCGCCGGTAAGACTGAAGGCCGCGAAGTCCAGTTGGCCGCGCCGTCGGCCGTGGTGTTCGCCATTACCGAGGAGGGCAGCGGAAGGTCGCTGCCGTGTAAGGCGCAGTTTCTGCCAAAGGATGGCACGCCGAAGGTGGACCTCGGTCCGTCGAACCGCGCGCATGGCTGCGTGGACCAGTGGCATTCGGAAACGGGCAGCTTCACCGTGGCGCTGGCGGCGGGGAGTTATCGTGTGGTAGTGACGCGCGGGCCGGAGTATTCGCTCATCAGTCAGGACATCACGCTGGCCGCGGGGCAGCAGGTGAAAGTCTCCGGCGCGCTCAAGCGGATCGTGGACACGACCGGCTGGGTGGCCACGGATTTTCATAACCACAGCACGCCCAGCGGCGACAACACCTGCGGCACCGACGACCGCCTCATCAACCTCGCGGCGGAGCACGTCGAGTTCGCGCCCACCACGGAGCATAACCGGATCTACGACTGGGCGCCGCACATTCAGAAGCTCGGACTCGCGCCCTGGCTGAGCACCGTGGTCGGCATGGAACTCACGGGCAACAATCAGCACCTGAATTGTTTCCCCCTGAAGCCCGAGCCCGGCCTCCAGAACAATGGCGCGCCAGTCTGGAACTTCGATCCCCGCATTTCCGCTATCACCCTGCGTGACTGGCAGACGCCCGATCCCGACCGGTGGATTCAGGTCAATCACCCGGACATGCAGCGCGACTTCAACGACGCCGACGCCGACGGCGAAAAAGACCGCGGCTACTACGGGATCACGCAGTATGTGGATGCGTGGGAGATCGAAAACTACATTGATCCCGGCATCCTCGCCGACGCACCGTTCCGCATCATGGAGACCGCGCCCGGCGCACCGCGGAAAGTGATCTTCCAGCGCGAGTTCCTCTACCTGCAACTGCTCAACCTTGGCCACCGTCTCATCGCCACCGCTGTGGCGGATGCCCACACCGTTCACGGTAACGGAGTCGGCGCATGGCGCGTGTGGCTGCCCTCCGCCAGCGACGATCCCGCCAAAGTGGACTGGCGCGAAATGTCCCGCGCCACCAAAGCCGGCCGCGGCATCATGAGCACCGGACCGTTCATGCAAGTCACCGCTAACAGCCAGCCCACCGGCTCGGATATCAAGTCGGAGGGCAAGCCCGTCGTGCTCAAAGTGAAAGTCCAGTGCACCGACTGGCTCGACATTGACCGCGTGCAGGTCATCGTGAACGGCCGCCAGCCGAAGGAATTGAACTTCACCCGCCAGTCACACCCCGACTGGTTCGGCAGCGGCCCGGTAAAGTTCGATCGCGAGATCCCTGTCACCCTCAAGGAGGACGCCAACCTCATCGTCTTCGCCGTCAATTCAGCGGGCGATCTCAAGGCCTGGTTTGGCACCAGCCCCCAGCACGAACTCAAGCCCCAGGCCTGGCACAATCCCTTCTACGTGGACGTGAACGGCGATGGCTTCAAAGCAAACGGCGACACCCTGGGCTTCGACATTCCCACGACGAAGATGACGGTGGAGGAGGCGCAGCGGATCCTGAGCCTGGCGCACTGAAGAGAGCAACTTGCGCTGCCCGGCGATTACACCTACCGTCCCCGCATGATTGAATGGTCCAACTGCCCGGCCGTGGAAAGCCACCCGGGACTCGTTAGCGGAGCGTGGGTTTTCCGCGGTACGCGGGTTCCTCTGCGGGCGCTTTTCGAGAACCTGCGCGATGGGGCCAGCCTGGATGACTTCCTGTCCTGTTTCCCTGGAGTCACCCGGGAGCAGACGGTGACTGTTCTGGAGCACGAGGCCGCGTCGCTCCGCGAACCCGCTGCTGCGTGAAGATCCTTTTCGATCAAGGCACTCCGGTGCCGCTGCGACGCTTCCTGCGAGGGCACACCGTGGATACCTGTGCGGAACTCGGCTGGTCCCAACTGCAGAATGGTGACCTCCTCCGCGAGGCGGAGGCGGCCGGATTCGAAGTCTTTATCACCACCGATCAAAACCTGCGGTATCAGCAAACTATAACCGGGCGGCGGATGGCCATTTTGGTGCTGCTCTCCACCTCGTGGCCGCGAATACAACTCCACACCTCTGAAGTCGCCTCCGCGGTGGATGCGGCCCGTGCCGGTGACTACCGCGAGATTTCTGTGTAGCCCAGTGCACGCTGTTCCGAGTCATTTTGCCGCGTAGGACGAGCCCGCCGCCTCCGTCGCTCCGCTGCGGCCGAGAATGTTTTCCAGGGCTGCGAGAACGAGCATTACATTCCGCTCGCTGCTGCTGCTTCCCATGAGGCCGATTCGCAACGCCTTGCCTTTAAACGGCCCCAGGCCGGCACCGATTTCGATACCGTATTCGTTGAGCAACCGGCGGCGCACCGCAGCCTCGTCCACACCTTCCGGCGCGTGAATCGCATTGAGTGTCGTCAGCGAATGTTTCGGAATGAAGTTCAGTCCTATCGCTTCGAGTCCGGCGCGCAGGGCGAGGTGATTGCGGCGGTGGCGGGCGATGCGGGGCTCCAATCCTTCTTCGAGCACGATGGCCAAGGCCTCGCGCAGGGCATAGGTCATGTTGATCGGTGCGGTGTGGTGATACACGCGGTCCGCGCCCCAGTAATTGCGGATCATGCCAAGGTCGAGATACCAACTCTGCACCTTGGTCTTTCGCGCATCCATGCGGGCCAGTGCGCGCGGTGAAAAAGTGACTGGCGAGAGCCCCGGCGGACAGCTCAGGCATTTCTGGGTGCCACTGTAGCAGGCATCGATGCCCCACGCGTCCACCTGCAGCGGCAGGCCGCCGAGCGAGGTCACGGCATCCACTGCGAACAATGCGCCGGCCTCGTGTACGAGCTTCGAGATCTCCTCCAGCGGCTGGTGCGCGCCGGTGCTCGTCTCCGCGTGGACAATGCCGAACAACTTCGCATCCGGCACCGCCTTGAGCGCTTCCGCGACCCGCTCCTCCGGAATCGTCTCGCCCCACGGCGCTTCGATGGCATGAACCCGCGCGCCGCAGCGTTCGAACACATCCTTCATGCGCGTGCCGAAGACACCGTTCACACACACGATGGCCGCATCGCCCGGCTCCAGCAAATTCACCGCCACCGTCTCCATGCCCGCACTGCCCGTGCCGCTCATCGCCAGCGTCATTTCATTCTGCGTCTGAAACACCTCGCGCAGCATCTGCCGCGTCTCATCCATCAGTTTTAGATATTCAGGATCAAGATGCCCCAGCGTCGGTGCCCCAAGCGCCTGCAACACCCGCGCCGGCACATCACTGGGACCAGGACCGAGAAGGATGCGCTGCGGAGGATGGAATGTGTTCGCGAAGTTCATAAAGCCGCAGTCCTTAGCGGGACACGGCGGCGGCGCGAGGGAAATGTGCATTCAGTCCGCGCGGCAACGCCTGCTGACCCGGCTGCAATCCTGCGCAGAGGCGGAGTCGCCAGCCTGAGTGCAGTGGATTATGGCTGGCGCAGGTTGCCCGCAAGCGTCCTCGCCGGGGGCTTATGGCATGATGGAGCCGGCCGGCGCATCCGCACGCACGGCCTCGCATGCCCAGCATTGACCGAACGATGACGGCACCTTCTCCCCGCACGCAGCACAGTTCCAGTCAGCTGCGGGGTCCGGTCGCGGTGCGGCGTGGCCAATCATGCTGGCGTTGATAAGCTCCATCGCCCGCGGCCAATCGCCTTCATCCAGCACGCACAAGTCAGGACTGAAGGCAAGGAGCGGCCCGGCAATAGAAGCACCCATCAGGTTGTGCGATACCTCATTGCGAATGAAGGCCCGAATGCCTGCTTCCGTGACCAGCGATAACGCGTGGCCCACGAGAATTGGATCGCGATGGATGAAAACGCTCTTCATGGCCGGCAGAGATGGCGTGCTGCCGCTGGCTGTCAATGTCGGGGCACCTGCATGCCTCCGGCACCGGTCCAGCCGTATTCCGCCTTTCCCTCCCCGGCAATTCCTCCTTCACTCCGCGCCGACGTAGTTGCAGGCGCCCATGGCGTCACGCTACGGTCGGCACCTTTTCCAGTTTGAGGCCGAAGGCTTCGAACCGCTCGAAGTCGCGGATATTGCGGGTGGCGATTTTCACCCCGTGGCAGAGGGCGGCGGCGGCGATCATGCAGTCGGCGTGGCTGCCGCGTTTCCGTCCGGTGCGGTGAAAGAGCACGCTGGCGGTTTCGGCTTCCTTGTGGGTGAAGTCCAGCACGCGACCGCCCAGCACGGCGAAGATGGAGTCTTTCTGCTGCTTCGAGAGCGGGCCGTTGCAAAATTCCGACCATGCGATGGCCGAGGCGCAGAGTTCCAC